>DAONZY010000004.1:9681-31562 GCA_035407085.1 Deltaproteobacteria bacterium
TGATCCGAATTTGATCCACGAGAAACCTGACTCTCCATCTTTTCTTTGCAAATTGCCGGCAATTACAGCTATAAATACCAATCTTAATAACAATATGGAGGCAGTATCAATGTCAGAATTCACCAACGTAACCGTAGTAAAGAAGGCCAATATCTACTTTGACGGCAAGGTGGCCAGCCATACCGTCCTGTTCCCGGACGGCAGCAAGAAAACCCTGGGCATCATGCAGGCCGGAGAATACGAATTTTCAACCGGCGCAGCCGAAATCATGGAAATCCTTTCCGGCGAACTGGAGTGGCAGCTTAAAGGCGAAACCACATGGAAGAAGGTAGTTGGCGGCGAATCCTTCAATGTACCGGCCAATTCGGCATTTTTGATGAAGGTGCCGGTAGTCTCAGATTACTGCTGTTCATATATAGTTTAAAGGAAACCATCAAAGGCAATGGAACACGGAAAAAACGGATTTAACGGATAACAACAGATTATGCACACATGCTGAAGCAGATCTGCTTCTTCCTGCCTTTTCAGATTTGATCCGTGTTCCATGCCTTTGGTTTTCAGTTTTACTTACGAAACAGCACATCTCATATAACTTGAGATTAATCTCTTAACATGACATCTCCCCCCCACAAAATCACTGGCCGTTTCGCCCCGTCGCCCACCGGTCTTTTGCACATCGGTTCACTGGTGGCAGCCACCGGAAGCTGGTTGATGGCGAGAAGCGCCGGCGGTCGCTGGCTGCTGCGCATCGACGACCTGGACACACCGCGGCTTAAACCGGAAACAGTTGACGACATCCTCAGGACGCTGGAGGCCTTTGCGCTGACCTGGGATGGCGAAATCAGCTGGCAAAGCCGTAACCAGGACGCTTATATTGCGGCCTTTGAACGGCTGAAAGACAAAGAGGTCATCTTCCCCTGCGGCTGTTCGCGCAAGGAGATCGCCCTGTCCGCCTCGGCCCCGCACCCGGATGACGACTGCCTGCACTACTCTGGCGCCTGCCGGAGCGGCATGAAGACGGGCGCCACAATGCGTTCCTGGCGCATCAGGGTGCCGGACCGGGAGATCTGCTTTGATGATCTGCGCTGCGGCCGCATCTGTCAGAATCTGGCCAGAAGCTGCGGCGATTTTGTATTGCGCCGGACAGATGATGTCTTTGCCTATCAGCTGGCAGTGGTGGTCGACGACCAGATCACCGGTGTCAACCAGGTGGTGCGCGGCGCCGATCTGCTCTCATCCACTCCGCGCCAGATATACATCCAGCAGCAGTTGGGCCTGCCGCAGCCCAAATACTGCCACCTGCCGCTGGCAACCGGACCGGACGGGGCAAAACTGAGCAAACGCGACAACCTGGTTTCCGCGCAGTTGGGCGTCATAAAGGGAAGGGAAGGCTTGATCCTGTTCAGGATATTGGAGTTTCTCGGGCAGAATCCGCCTGCCGGGCTTGAACAGGCGGATTGCAGGGAACTGCTGGCATGGGGTATCAAAAACTTCGACGCCGGACTCATGCCGGCGCAAAACAGTGAACTTCACATCTGAGATTTCAGACATATGTAATTTCAGACTGACGCCTATTGACCGCAAAGTGCTTAACGCTGTCACTAGCTGCTTGACTTTCTCCCCAGCTAGCGATAGTTTGATGACCACTATAGCTTGAGCCGGGAACGGGGAAACCATGAACCTGAGTCTGACCAGCATATACAACACATGAAATCTATTGAACCGCTGCAGCCGGAGGTGACTTGGCAAAGCGGTTTCTTTGTATCGCCTGCCAACCCCGGCAAACGGTACTCATCAACCAGTGATCTTTGTAGTTTCCGGAGTAATCCAGTCCTTTTCCTAGTGTGACGTATTTGATCTTCAAACAACCGACCAAACACATTATCTGATATTGCAGATTGCCAATCCATAGGAAGGAGTAACACATATGCAAAGTATTAAAACCAAACTGATTGTCCTGATGTCGGCGCTGGTATTTGTGGCGCTGGCCGTATTGGGCATTGCCAACTACTGGAATGCCAACAACATGCTGACCGAAGAGATTGAGAGCAGCCTGTCGACAACAGCCGTTAACAACGCGGAACGGATAGGCAACTGGCTGGACGAACACAAGAATTTCGTCACAATGATGGGACATTCACCCCTCATATCCAACTGGGAGATGGACAAGGCCCTGCCCTACATGACCGCCGAACTGAAGCGCAACCCGGTCTATCTGCGTCAGCTGATTATCGATAGCAAGGGCGAGGCCACCTATGCGGAAGGCAAAAAGACCAACCTGGCCGAAAGGGGTTATTTCAAGGATTCCGTCACCGGCAAGGTTGTTGTCGGCGACCCGGTCGTCTCCAAGGCCGACAAGGTCAATATCGTGGTGGCTTCGGCCCCGATCATGAAAAGCGGCACCATCAACGGTGTTTTTGCCGCCACCATCAAACTGGACTCGGTGATCAAGCTGGTCAGCGAGATCAAGGCCGGCAAGACCGGTTACGCCTTCGTCGTTCAGAAGGACGGCCTGATCATCTTCCATCCCAAGGCCGAGGTGGCCATGCAGCAGAACCTGCTGAAGGACGCCAGCGTCAGCACCAGCCTGAAGGCGGCAGCCGCCAGAATGGTCAAGGGAGAATCCGGTCTAGCCCGCTATTCATATAATGACGGCGACGAAAGATTCCTGGCCTTCCGTCCAATCCCCGGCACCACCTGGAGCCTGGCCATCAATGTACCGGTCAGTGAGGTCACAGCCAAGCTGAACACCCTCAAATGGACCAGCATCATCATTGGCCTGATCGTACTTGCCATCGCTGCCTTCGTGGCGGTCGGCGTTGCCGCCGGCATCACCCGGCCGCTTAACCAGATGCGGGACATGATCCAGGATATCGCCCAGGGCGAAGGAGATCTGACCAAGCGCCTGGATGCATCATCCAACGATGAACTGGGCGAGGTATCACGCTGTTTCAACCAGTTTGTTGAAAAACTGCACAACATGATTTCCCAGATTGCCAGAACGACCGATCAGGTGGCGGCCGCCTCAGTGCAACTTAATAACACGGCCGAACAGATGGCCACCGGCGCCGAAGAGGTAGCTGCCCAGGCCGGCACGGTTGCCACGGCCGGCGAAGAGATGTCAGCCACCTCCGGCGACATCGCACAGAACTGCAGCATGGCGGCAGATGGTTCCAAACAGGCCAGTGAAGCGGCCGTCAACGGCGCCAAGGTCGTGGATGAAACCATCGCGGTTATGAACAGCATCGCCGATCGGGTCAAAAACTCCGCCAAGTCGGTGGAAAGCCTGGGCAGCCGCTCCGACCAGATCGGCGCGATTGTCGGCACCATCGAGGACATCGCCGACCAGACCAATCTGCTGGCGCTCAACGCAGCCATCGAGGCGGCTCGCGCTGGAGAGCAGGGACGCGGCTTTGCGGTTGTGGCCGATGAAGTGCGCGCTCTGGCTGAACGCACAACCCGGGCCACCAAAGAGATCAGCGAAATGATCAAGGCCATCCAGAATGAAACCAAGGGTGCGGTATCCACCATGGAAGTGGGTGTGGAAGAAGTGGCCAAGGGCAGCGAAAAGGCAGCCCAGTCAGGCAAGGCGCTGGAACGGATCCTGGAGCAGATCAACGAGGTGACCATGCAGATTAATCAGGTTGCCACGGCTGCCGAAGAGCAGACCGCAACCACCTCGGAGATCAGCCACAACATGCACCAGATCACCGAGGTAGTATCACACACCTCACAGGGCGCCCATGAGTCGGCCACAGCCGCCGACCAGTTGGCAAGACACGCCGAAGAGCTGCGCCAGATTGTCGGACAGTTCAAACTTTAACAGGTTTTACAGGAGGGTTTAATGTAATCAGGGCGGCCAGGTTTGGCCGCCCTTTCTTTATCCTGGAGGGCTAACGGTATTCTGTTATGCTGTTCGTGGTAGAGTCGGCTCAGTGTTAGTCCAGCGCGACCTTTTGCATATCCGTATCATCCTTGACCAGCAGTTCACGACCATAGATATTTGTAAAAAAGTCCCTGGTTTCAGCTACGGCAACGCCGCTCAGACACAGCAGACCAACCAGATTGGGCACTGCCATCAGTCCATTGAGCGTATCTGCCAGATCCCATACGAAAGAGAGCTTGGCAATGGCGCCGACCGCCACAAAAGCCACCCAGATCAGGCGGTATGGCAGAATGGCCTTGATACCCAGCAGGTATTCGGCACATTTCTCACCATAATAGGCCCACCCCAGGATCGTCGAATAGGCAAACAGGATTGTGCCAATCGAAACCACCGTTCCACCCCAGTCTCCAGGCAGATCAATGCTGAAGGCCCTGGTTGTTAACGCAGCACCGGTCAGTTGCGGATCGGCCTGCTGCCAGACACCGGTGACGGCCAGCACCAGACCGGTAATCGAACAGACAATGATGGTGTCCAGGAAAGTGCCGGTCATGGATACCAGCGCCTGACGAGCCGGATGGTCGGTTTTTGCAGCGGCGGCGGCAATCGGCGCACTGCCCAGGCCGGCCTCGTTGGAAAACACACCACGGGCCACCCCGAAGCGGATCGCCTGCGCCACGCTGGCACCTGCAAAACCGCCGGCAATGGGTTCATGTCCCATGAAAGCTGCCTTTAGTATGTAAACAATAGCAGATGGTATCTGGTTGGCATGCATGAGAATGATCAGCAGACCACCAAGAATATAAAAAACAGCCATACACGGCACCAGCGCCGATGTAACGCGGCCGATACTTCTGATGCCGCCCAGAATGACCAGCGCGGTAAACACAGCCAGACAAATACCCGTAGTCAGCGGCGGCACATTAAAAACCGACTCCATAACAGCTGCCACGGAATTGGATTGAACCATGTTGCCGATACCAAAGCCGGCCAGCGCGCCAAACAGGGCAAAAAGCACCCCCAACCACTTCATCCCCATGCCGCGCTCCAGGAAATACATCGGACCGCCGGACATTTCACCACGCTCATCCTCGATGCGGTACTTGACCGAAAGTATGGCCTCGGTGTACTTGGTGGCCATGCCGACCAGGGCGGTGATCCACATCCAGAACACGGCCCCCGGGCCTCCCAGCGTTACTGCCGTTGCCACGCCGGCAATATTGCCGGTGCCGATTGTGGCTGCCAGGGCAGTCATCAGGGCCTGAAAGTGATTGATGTCACCACGGGATGTTTCATCCTGCTGACGGCTGAAGGCCAGCTTCAGCGCGTACGGCAGGTAACGGAATGAGATGAAGCCGAGCCTGACTGTGAGAAAAATACCGGTGCCAACCAGAAGCACCAGCATGTAAGGCCCCCAGACCAGGCTGTTCAATGTACTGACAATTTTTTCAAGAGTTTCCATAAAATTAGTTCTCACTTGTTCATCAAATCACGGTCATGTTCACGGTCATGCTTGAGCAGCTGGAACAGCGCCTTTTCCAGCTTGTCATCAATCGCTGTAAAGCTGACGCCAATGCCAGGAAAATGCCGCTGCCCCCAGTACTGTATCCAGCAGACCTTCACAGCCACCTCCAGTCCAATCTCCTGGAAAAAGAGCTGCAGATCCTGGCCGATAGCAAACCGCTCCGGATGGGTGTCAACAACAAATGCCCCACCCCAGGAGATGTTCAGCGTGAAGCCGCGCTCATCCGCCCCGGAGTGCAGCCTGACGGTCGAGACGCAAATCTCGCGGCGGCGATACCTGCGCAATCGTCTTGGCATAAACGCAGCGCAGCTTTTGGTCACAAAATCATTAAGGCTGCTGTCCTGTTTGGCGTCACCCGGCATGGCCATCGGCACCGGTTCACCACCGGTATTACGCACCCGCAGCGTCGGGTAGACACTTGCCAGGGTATAAGCCAGCACCTTTTCCGTACCCTTGGCCTTGATGATAGAAGTCAGATCAACAAGCAGACCGTTGACAGTGTTCACCAGCGCCAGAGCCTCCGCCTCATGGAAACTTGCGCAGCTCATGACCTGCACACAGAAGCGCTCAAGGCCCTTTTCCAGGACAGCACGCACATCGTCGGCATAGGCAACAACAAGTATGGGGGCTTCGGGCCGCAACATAGGATACTCCCGTTGCAATACTGTGGGGGTGGTGGTCTGCTGAGCCTCCAGGATAACGATACTGTGCAGGTTTATAATAATGTCCGCTGTTTGTCTAACAGTTTTTGATCAGCCGGGGCCGCACCTGAATGTCACTGGCCATTTAGGCATCATTGCGGTATAAAAATAAATATCCAAATCCAACCCGATGGTTGCCCTATGCCCTCCAGGCAAGAAACAGAACTGATGGATGCTTGTCGCATCCTATTTCCACATGCGGAAATCAACCGGGACTTCCTCTGCTATATCCAGCCCGAAGGGCTGAAAAGTGCCTACCGCAGCCGCGCCAGGGAATGCCACCCGGACGCCTGTCATGACGACTGTAACCACCTTGCCCATGCAGAAATGTTCCGCCAGTCAGCCGAGGCATACAGACTGCTGACCTGCTATCTGAAAGAACGCAAGCCGATTCTGCCCCTGCGCCATGCCCCTCGTACTGCCCACTCATCCTTTCCCCGCCAGGAGATATTCAGAAAAACCGAGGGTGAGCAGTACTATGATGGCCCGTTCCCAAGCATCGAACTGAAACTGGGGCTGTTTCTTTATTACAGCGGCGTGGTTTCCTATCAGGCGGTCGTGCGGGCAATGATCTGGCAGCGCAGCCAGCGGCCACCGATCGGAGAGTTCGCGCGGCAGTGGGGATGGTTATCAGAAGAGGATGTGGCAACAGTCATGGCGACAACAGAGATCGTCGGCTCGTTTGGCGAACGCGCCCTGGCGCTGGGGCTGCTGACCCAGTCCCAACTCAACATCATCCTGCTGCACCAGCGTTCGCGCCAGCAGATGCTTGGCCGCTATTTCGTCGAGCAGCACCTGCTTTCAGAGTTGACCCTGCGGCACCACTTAAGAGCGATGGATCTGCACAACAAACAGGTGCGAGAAGCGCGGCCAAAATAAGCCTTTAAACAGCAGTCTCTCTCGTAGACGCGGAGAACGCTGAAATCAATGTGCCACACAACACCCTTCAACTGATTGGTTAATGTCTTGCTACAGCATTTCTTTGAGGTTATTAACGCCTCAGCACAGACAACCTTGCTGAAGGGCTCTCTCTGTGGCAAATGCTTTTCAGGGCATGAAAAAGCCGGCCAGGATCAGCTCCTGCCGGCTTTTATTGCTCCGGTGATTAAACATTCAAACCCTGCTGTAGGGGCGGGGCGCCCCCGCCCCGGATTGGGCGAGGCAAGCCTAGCCCCTACCATTCATATGTTTAACCACCGGATCAATATCTTGTCTGATACGGAATGGCTTTTTACTGAATCCTGAGCACTATCTTGCCGAAATGCTGATCCGCTTCCATCATCTTGTGAGCCTCAACCACTTCATCGATGCCAAACACCTTCTCGATGATCGGCACAATGGTGCGATCGGCAAATTTCGGCAATGCCCGCCTGCGGAACTCGGCCACAATTTCGCCCTTTTCTGAAACCGGACGCGACCTGAGCACGCTGCCGATGATCTGCTGGCGCTTGACCATCATCAGGGCCAGGTTCAGCTCGGCCTTGATACCGCTGGTGACACCAATGATAACCAACCTTCCCTTGTAGGCCAAAGAATTCATATTCGGCGCAAGATACTTGGCGCCAATGTGGTCCAAAATCAGATCAACACCCTTCTTGTTGGTGTATTCCTTGACCACATCAGAAAAATCAGGCGTTTCCATATAGTTGATGATCTGGTCGGCACCGACCTGCTTGACGCGATCAATCTTCTTGGGAGATGCGGTCACCATCAGCCTGCAAGCAGGGGTCAGGGCGCGGCAAAGCTGAATGCCGGCAGTATTCACGCCGCCTCCACCGCCATGCAGGATGGCGGTCTGGCCGTCCTTGAATTCACCGATGATGAATATGTTGAGAAAAGCTGTGATATAGGACTCGCAGACGCAGGCAGCCTCCTCAAAGGTCATCGACTCGGGAATCGGCATCAGATGACTGGCATATGCCACGGCATATTCAGCATAGCCGCCGCCACCAACCAGCGACATGACCCGTTGCCCAACCTGCCAGTCGGTCACGCCCGGCCCCAGCTCCTCGATCACGCCGGAAACCTCCAGCCCCAGTATCTCGGAATCACCAGCCGGGGGCGGATACTTGCCCTCGCGCTGCACCAGATCAGGACGATTGATTGTCGTGGCATAAACCTTGACCAGCACCTGCCCGTCAGCAGGCACGGGACGGGGCGCTTCACCAACCTTAAGGACTTCCACTCCTCCAAAACCATCCATCAAAACAGCCTTCATGTCTGTTTCCTCCTATTGCATCGATTTATTCCGCTGCCTGCCCATCAGCAATGGCCTCGGCAATTCGCCATACAGGCGCCGGAGACGCTTGTGCCGCCCCCTCCTGATAGGGAGTAAAAATGTAGCTTCATAGCTTGTGTTTGTAAACACAAAACATCTGCCATCATGTCGTTGGTGACCCGCATAACAGGCTCCTTGATTTATGACAGCATTTCTGCGATAAAGTAGCATTTTTAATGTCTCTGTGAGGACTTGGAAAACGCACATGCACATAATGGTTACCAATGACGACGGCATCAATGCCCCGGGCCTTCTGGCCCTGGCCGCCGCCATGCGTGAACTGGGCGAAGTAACGGTTGTGGCACCCGACAGGGAACGCAGTGCTGCCGGGCATTCACTGACCCTGCATTCGCCACTGAGGATCTTTGAACTGCGAGATGGTTTTTATGCCGTGGACGGCACCCCTACCGACTGTGTCAACATGGGAATCCACAACATGCTGCCTTTCCGGCCGGAACTGATCGTGTCCGGTATCAACCACGGCGCCAATCTGGGGGGCGACATCACCTATTCCGGCACAGTGGCAGCAGCCATGGAGGCCACCCTGATGGGTATCCCGGCCATTGCAGTATCCCTGGCCACCTATGATCGCAACGGTCACTTTGATGCCGCTGCCCAGGTCGCGGTGCGTGTTGCCAGACATGTGATTGCCAATGGCCTGCCAGCAGACACACTGCTCAATGTAAATGTACCGGACTGCCCGCTGGAGCAGATGAATCCGCTGCTGGTGACGCGCCAGGGCAAGCGCTCTTTTGTCGGCAAGGTCATCGACAAAACCGACCCTCGCGGCCGCAAATACTACTGGATCGGCTGTGATGAGCCGGATTTCAACGACTATGAAGGCACAGACATCCACGCCATCAACCGGAAGCATATCTCCGTCACACCGCTGCATCTGGATCTGACCAACTATGAATCCATGTCGGTTGTTGCCGGTTGGCAGATCTGAACCTGCTGCACCAGCGATTACAACCGTAACAGCCGTCACACGCCGGCCCTGGTCTGCGCGTACGTCCCCAATTCTGCCTTGAATGGTAAACAGCATGAACTATGAATTTGCACGAAAAAAGATGGTGCAGGAACAGATTGCCGGGCGCGGCATCAGCAACCGCAGGGTGCTGGATGCCATGTTGGCAGTACCGCGCCACATATTTGTACAAGAGGCCTTTGCCGCCCAGGCTTATAGCGATTCGGCCCTGCCGATTGGTGAAAAGCAGACCATCTCCCAGCCCTATATGGTGGCGCTGATGACCGAACTGCTTGCACTAACAGGCAAGGAAAAGGTATTGGAGGTCGGAACGGGCTCTGGTTATCAAACCGCCATACTGGCCACACTGGCCGATAGGGTCTATACGCTGGAGCGTATCCGCCCGCTGGCCCTGCGTGCCAGAAAGTGCCTAGACTCGCTCAGGCTTTTCAACGTCATGCTGCGCATCAATGACTGCGAGGGCAGCCCGCTGAGCTGGGAGGATGAGGCGCCATTCGACGCCATCATCGTGACAGCAGGTGCACCAGCCATCCCCCAGGTACTGACCGACCAATTGACCATCGGTGGCCGTCTGGTAATCCCGGTCGGCAATGAGAGTGAACAGAGTCTGGTCCGGGTTGTCAGACTGGAAGACGGTAGCCTGGAGTCGGATGCATCTGTCAGCTGCCGCTTTGTACCGCTGATCGGCAAACAAGGCTGGAGCCGCTAGCGGTCTCGGTCTGAATGGCCCGCATCCAACCAGAAATGCAACAGACAGGGGAGAATGACCATGAAAAAGAAAGTGCCGCAGGACATCGGTCTGGAGGCAGAAGAAACGCAGACCGAAATCAACCCGGCTGTTGTTGAACAGGATGATCCGGCCGAACCGCTCAGCTTTGAGGAAGAGGAGGAGGAAGCTGAAGAGGAAGGGGCCGAACTGGAACTGCCCCCGACCGTCCTTGACACCTTTGATGACGCCATCAAGATCTACCTGCGTGACATTCAGCGGACCCCGCTGCTGACCCCTGACGGTGAAAAAGAGGTGGCCCGGCTGATTGAAAAAGGGGATCGAGCCGCCCGCAACAAGATGATCGAATCCAACCTGCGCCTGGTGGTCAAAATCGCCAAACGCTATATCAATCGTGGACTGCCGTTTTTGGATCTGATTGAAGAGGGCAACCTGGGGCTGATCAAGGCGGTCGAGCGTTTCAGCCTGGCCAAGGAATGCCGTTTTTCCACCTATGCCACCTGGTGGATCAGACAGGCCATCGAAAGGGCACTGGTCAACCAGTCCCGTACCATCAGACTGCCGGTGCATGTCTCCGACGACATCAACCGCATGTTCCGCATCATCCGCAAGCTGTTACAAGCCATGCAGCGAGAGCCTAACGTCCATGAAATCGCCGAGGCCATGGGCACAAAGCCAGGCTATGTCTCCCGGCTGATGACCATCCTGCGTCGTACCTGTTCAATCGAATCCCCGATCGGGGAAGGCAACGACTATTCACTGATGGACACCATCGAGGACTGCTCCATGGTCTCCCCATCCGAGCTGCTGGACAACATCGACCGCTATGAACAGATTGCCTCCCGCTTTGAAGAACTGAACGAAAACGAGCAAAAAATCCTGGCACTGCGTTTTGGTCTGGACGACAACGAGCCGCAGACGCTGGACAACATCGGCCACATCTTTGGCGTCACCCGCGAAAGAATCCGCCAGATCGAATCAAAATCGCTGGAAAAGCTGCGCAATAACATAAGGCTGCGTCAATAGTCATAAAAACACAGGAGCACCAGACACAATGCAAGGAGATGTGATAATGGAAGAACTGAGGAGCATCATCAGGGATATACCCGATTTCCCCAAAAAAGGGATCATCTTCAAGGACATCACCACTCTGCTGCAGGACGCCAAGTCCTATCAGCGCATGGTTGACCTGATTGCCAACCGCTATGTCGGTCAGCGCATCGACAAGATCGTTGTCGTTGAAGCCCGTGGATTCATCATCGGTTCGGCACTTGCCTACAAACTCTGCACCGGTGTCGTACTGGTGCGCAAGCCAGGCAAGCTGCCCTCGGAAAAGTTCAGCAAATCATACGACCTGGAATACGGCACCGACACGCTTGAAATCCACCGGGACGCCATCAAACCCGGGGAGCGCATACTGATCGCCGACGACCTGCTCGCTACCGGCGGCACCGTAGCTGCCGTCGTGGAAATGGTCAATGACATGGGAGGCGAAATCGTCGAATGCTGCTTCATGGCAGAACTGGACTTCCTTAAAGGCAGGGAAAAGCTGCCGGCCGGCAAAGTCTATTCACTGATGAGCTTCTAGACCTGAAGCAGACTGGACATGGACAGTCAAATGGGTTGAAACCAGGCGTGGTTTCTGCTATAAGAAAGCTCCTTTTGTCCCCGTAGCTCAGCAGGATAGAGCACTTCCCTCCTAAGGAAGGGGCCGGACGTTCGAATCGTCTCGGGGACGCCAATAAAAACAGGGGATTAGCTGATTAGCTAGTCCCTTTTGTTTTGCTGTGGAGCACGTATGGAGCACATTTTGAAAATCGTCACCTTCAGGTACGGTTTTGGCTTCGTATTTCTTTTGTGCGCTTGAGTCGGCATATCAGCTGCCTTCAAACCTCAATGACCCTTCAATCGCCTGCCTGACAAACTCATACTCCTGCATCATCCTCAGCAGATCGAGAGCAGTCATGCCCGTGTCCTTGTAATACCAGTTCCGTGCGCGTTCGACAGGGATGTTGAGGTCGCGCGCCGCCTGCTTTGTCGTGATCTTCCGCTTCCGTAGCAACTTCACAATATATCTCGTCAGGTCACCGTTGTTGAGTTCATTTTTGTGGCAGATCTGCCACAGAATCATAGTAGACATACGCCCCTTGTTGGTTGAAAGTATTACCGGAATATTATGTGTGGAATTAAGGAGATATCCGGGATGCAACCAGCAGGAACGGCATATACGGCGGCTGAAATCAAGAGCCTGCGCCTGAAAGGTGCCATGTATATCCGCATGTCCACAGAGTTGCAGGTGGAGTCACCGGAAAATCAGGAGCGGGCAATACGTGCCTATGCCGACGAATACGGCATTGAAATCATCAAGACCTATGCGGATCTGGGTGTCAGCGGGATCAACACGGAAAAGAGGGAGCAGTTTCAGACCCTGATTGACGATGTGGAACAGGGGCGGAACGGATACAACATTGTCCTGTACCTGGATGAAAGCCGCTGGGGCCGCTTTGTAGACAGCCGCGAGGCCGAGTATCACCGGATGAGGCTGGAACGCAAAAACGTTGTCTGCCAGTCCTGCGAAAAGCCGGTGACGCTGACCAGCAACCTTGCCGACCGGATCATGACCCTGCTGCGGGACGAAAGCGCCAGCGACTACTGCCGTCAACTATCCCAGAAAGTCTGGGCGGGGCAATGCAACCTGGTGTCGAAAGGATACCGGCAGGGAGGTGTGGCGGGGTTCGGGCTCCGGCGCATGCTGTTGGACGAGTCAGGCAGGCCCAAGCAGGAACTGGCGATGGGACAGCGAAAAAGCCTGCTCACAGAGCGGGTGATCCTGATGCCGGGGCCGGATGAGGAGTGCCGGACGGTGCACTGGATGTATGACCAGTTCATCGCAGGGAGCAGCGAAACTGACATTGCAGCGCAGCTGAACGCACAAGGGGTGAAAACCCATTTCGGCCGCCCCTGGTCGCGCGGAACTGTGTGCGAGGTGTTGACCAATGAGAAGTATGTCGGCAACAACTTGTTCAATCGCACGTCGGGCAAGATGAAGAGCAGAGCCAAGCCGAATCCGGAAAGCGAGTGGGTGCGGAAGGAGCACGCCTTCGAGCCCGTAGTGGACATGGAGCGTTTCTACACCGTTCAGGAGATTTACCGGGAGCGAAACAAGAAGGCTACTGACGAAGAGCTGCTGCAGGGGCTACGGGATTTATACGCCAGGCAAGGACGTCTATCGGCGCTGATCATTGATGAAGCTGATTTCCTGCCTCCCAGCAGCCTGATCAGCAATAGATTCGGCGGGCTTCTGCGGGTCTATCAGATGATCGGCTATACTCCGAAGCGCGACTATCAGTATGTTGCCATCAACCAGCGGCTGCGTGCACTCCATGCCGAGATCGTGGCGGATGTCGTTCGTGATATTGAAAACCTCTGCGGCAGACGGATTCCCATCGACCCGGAAAGTTGCCTGCTGGAACTGAATCACAATCTGTTCATTTCAGTCGTCATCAGCCGCTGTTTCACTACCCCAGCCGGAATCCGGCGCTGGAAAATCCGCTTCGACAGCGGTCTCCGTCCCGACATAACCGTAGCGGTGCGCATGGATGTCCGTAATGAAGCGATCCGGGATTACTACATTCTCCCAGCGCTGGAATTTTCAGACGGGCAATTGAAGCTGTCGGAGGAGAACGCAGGATTTCTGGACGGCTTTCGTACCGATACACTGGATTACTTGCTGAAGCTCAGCATCAACATCTCTCTCGATAAGGCGGTTGAACATGGATCATGGGGCCGTAGCGCTTATTCCCATTGAAGATATTCACATTCTGAATCCGCGAGTGCGCAATCAGATCATTGCCGAAGAGATCCGGCAGAACATTCGGAGCATTGGCCTGAAAAGACCCATAACGGTCGCTCCCCGGAAAGATTCGAAAAATGGCAAGAAGTATGACCTCGTGTGCGGACAGGGGAGGATCGAGGCCTTCGTTGCCGCCGGGGAAACGGAGATCCCCGCTGTCATTCGAGAGGTAAGCGAAGAAGATGCGCACATCATGAGCCTGGTGGAGAATATCGCCCGGCGCAACAACAGCGCTCTGGAACTACTGCAGAGCATCAAGTATCTGAAAGGCCAGGGGTATGCCGATGATGCCATCGCTGCCAAGACCAACCTTGGCAAAGACTATATTCGCGGCATCATCCGCCTGCTCGAAGAGGGAGAAGAATACCTGGTCAACGCCGTGGAAAAGGGGCGAATTCCGCTCTACCAGGCGCTGAACATAGCTGCGGAAGACGATGCCGCCGTACAGACTGCTCTGACGGAAGCGTATGAATCAGGGGCATTGACCGGGAAAAAGCTGGTCATTGTGCAGAAGATCATTTCACGGCGCAAACATTACGGCAAAGGGTTATCGGCTCCGCCACGCGAAAAGGCCATTCTTTCCGCAGAGGATCTGATTGCAGCCTATGAAAACGGCGCCAGGGAGAAGAAACGGCTCCTGGCCCAGTCGAACTACATCAAGGATGTCCTGGACTATACGGCCATGGCTCTGCGCCAGTTATTGAATGATGTCCATTTCACCAATCAGCTGAAGGCCGTCGGCATGAATGAAATACCTCTGCATGTCACGGATCTTCTGAAAAGGTAGCGGCGATGGCATATATAATAAAGCAGGGATTCCAGGAAAAACTGATCGAACTTGGCGTGGAGGAGTTGCTCACTACCAAAAGCATTTCCATATATGCAATGAAATGCAGAAAGTATGGTCAGGTCCTTTCCTCCATCCGGGAGGTGGGACTTATCGAAGCCCCGGTGGTCGCACCGTTGAAAAAAGGGAAAGGCTATCTTTTGCTCGATGGCCATCTGCGGATCATGGCCCTGAAGGAACTGGGAGTGGAACGGGTCTCCTGCCTGATTTCCACCGATGACGAGACCTATACCTACAACAAGTACATCAATCGGCTCTCGGCAATTCAGGAACACCGCATGATAATGAAGGCCATACAGTCAGGAGTCTCGGAAGAAAAACTCGCCAGGGCCTTGAACCTTGATATCAGCACCATCAGGAACAAGAAGTGTCTGCTTGAGGGCATCTGCCCCGAGGCTGTCGATCTGCTGAAGGATAAGGTTGTGCCGGAACCAGTATTCAGGGTGTTGAAAAAAATGAAGGCGCCCCGGCAGATTAACGCCGCCATGCTGATGAATGACCAGAACAAGTTCACCTCCAGCTATGCCAAGGCCCTTCTGGACGCAACACCGGCAAATCAGCTTGTTAATAAAGGCAAACCGAAAAAGGAGACGCCGGCAATACTGGCTCGCCAGGCTCGTCTTGAAGAGGAGAGTCTTGCCTTGTCCAGGGAGATCGGCTCATTGAAGGAGCAGTACGGTACCGCGATGATCGACATGACATCCATGCAAGCGTATCTGAAAAGTCTGCTCGGCAATGAAGCTGTCGCAAAATACCTGCGGGAGCTTCATGGGCCGATCCACGATAAATTCAAGGAAATTGCGGAACTTGATTTCTTCAGACTGAAAAATATGGCGTGATGTAACTGGCTATCCCTGAAAAAGTGAATTTTTCAATAGTGACTATTGGCGTTGTCCAGCTATCTTATGCCCTAACTTTGGTTTCTGCTCAGATGGTGTCGGACAGCCTGCCATAGTGCTCCAGCGCCTCCCCGACGCAGCGTAATATTAGCCACATTCCCCACTACATATCAAACAAAAAAAACAACGGATGACGTTGCTTTTAATGTTCGTTTGGTGTATTTATGGACACATGGTCATTGCTCAGTACATTGATGCACTGCTCGCCCAAGGCATCTACTGTTTCACCGGTGTTGCCGCAGCAGAGGCGCTGGGTTCAGGTGTTATAGCGACCCGCGCAGCTCTGCGTCGCCTGCGGCATAAGGGGGAGATCGCCATGCCGTTCCGGGGTTTTTATGTAATTGTTACTCCGGAATACCGAACACTGGGCTGCCTACCGGCCAATCAGTTTATTCCCGCGCTCATGGAACATCTGGATGTTTCCTACTATGCTGGGCTCCTGACCGCTGCTGAACACCACGGGGCCGCCCATCATCGTCCCCAGGCCTTCCAGGTGGTAATCCGTCGTACTCGCCCCGGCATCATTTGCGGCAATGTCAGGGTTGATTTTATTGTCCGGAAAAACGTTTCTGCCATGCAAACCATGGATTTTAAAACTCCGCGCGGGTACCTGAAGGTCTCAACCCCGGAGGCCACCGCCTTTGATCTGGCCGGTTATCCGCACCATGCCGGTGGGCTTGACAACACCGCGACTGTGCTCACGGAACTTGCCGAAGCACTGGACGCAGCAAAGTTGGTTGCTCTTGCCAAACTGTCTCCAGTCGCATGGTCACAGAGATTGGGCTATTTGCTGGAACTGGTCGGCGAAGCAGAACTGGCAGAAGGGCTGGCTGAATTCATCGAAGGTAGAAATCCGGTTACGGTGCCGCTCTCTCCGTCGCAGCCGCACAAAGGGGTGCGTCAGGATTCCCGCTGGCGTCTATTGCCCAATGAAAAGGTAGAACCGGAACTATGATACCGCTCGACTTCATTACCGCTTGGCGGGCACATGCTCCCTGGCCGCAATTGTCCCAGGTCGAACAGGATCTGATTATCTGCCGGGCTCTGGTGGAGCTGTATAGTCATCCACTTCTGGCTGAAAGTCTTGCATTTCGTGGCGGGACAGCACTGTTCAAACTGCATCTCCCGCCGGCCAGATATTCGGAGGACATCGATCTGGTGCAGATGCGACCTGGTCCCATTGGTCCGGTGATGGATGCGGCACAGGAGAAACTGAACCCCTGGCTTGGCACCCCCAAACGGAAACAGTCGGATGGACGGGTGACTCTGATTTGGCGTGTGATATCGGAAGAGGGTCTGCCATTGAGGCTGAAGGTCGAGATCAACTCCCGGGAGCACTTCACCGTGCGAGGCTATCAATATCTCGATTTTAAGTTGGAATCACGTTGGCACAGTGGCGCCGTTGCCATCGCAACGTATGGTGTCGAGGAACTCCTTGGCACCAAGCTACGGGCCCTCTATCAGCGGAAAAAAGGTCGTGATCTCTTTGATCTTTGGCATGCGTCAACAGCACTTGATTGCAACGCCGAGGCAATCGTGTCTTGTTTCCTCAAATACCTGGAGCATGAGGGGCACCCGGTGTCGCGGGCAGAGTTCGAAATGAACCTTTTCGAGAAATTGGGAGATCAACGTTTCCTTGGTGACATGGGGCCGCTGCTCACCGTAGGGTCATCATGGGATCATCGGGCGGCGGCACAATATGTTCTGCAGAACTTAGCCGCGTTGCTGCCAGGTGAAATATGGCAGAAGACGGAAGAACGCTTGTTGGAGATGAAGTGACATGAACCTTTCAGAACTCAAACCAAACGTCATCGTCCGCGGTCCGATCTTCCCGGAACCGGTGCAAGTCATTGTTACTATTCCTATGGGTGACGCAGTCAAGCTTATTGGCAAGGGGCTGAAAACCGGCAAGGTTCACGAACCAATTCTGGATGCTGAACAGCTTGCCAAACTTGAGGCGACCCCCGAAAAGGAGCCGTTTGACGGTGACTCGCGCAATTTTCGTTTGGGCATTGAAGCGATGCGCCTGGCACTTGCCTACGAGTATGATCCCTATTTCACTCTTTCCATTGCCCGCGTTGATCCGCTCCCCCATCAACTAGAGGCCGTCTACGACTACTTCCTGAAACTCCCCCGCATCCGTTTTCTCCTGGCTGATGACCCTGGTGCTGGCAAGACTATCATGGCGGGTTTGCTCATTAAGGAGTTGAAGATTCGTGGCCTCGTCAAGCGTATCCTGATCATCACACCAGCCAATTTGTCCTTTCAATGGCAACGGGAGATGAAAGACAAATTCCGCGAGCAGTTCGAGGTAATCCGTGGGGATGTACTGCGGGCCAACTATGGCTCCAATCCCTGGCAGGACAAAAATCAAGTTGTGACGTCAGTTTCCTGGGTCTCCCGGATTGAGGATGCCAAGGATAGCTTACTGCGCAGTCATTGGGATCTGATCATAGTGGACGAGGCGCACAAGATGAGTGCCTACAGCGCTGATAAGAAGACCCTGGCGTACCAGTTGGGCGAGTCACTACGAGAGATGACGGATCATTATCTGCTGATGACCGCCACCCCACACAAAGGTGATCCGGACAATTTCTGCCTCTTTCTGCAATTGCTGGACAAAGATGTTTATGGCGATGTGCGTAGCCTCGAAGAAGCCATGCAGCGCCGGGAAGCACCATTTTATCTGCGGCGTGTAAAGGAAGCATTGGTTACTTTTCCAGATCCGGAGACGGGCAAAGTCAGCATGCTCTTCACGCGGCGCTCAGTGCAGACCAGTGAGTTCCAGATAGATGAGGAAGAGTGGGACTTTTACGACGCCCTGACACGCTATGTAGAAGATCAATCCATCAAGGCTGCCGCGGATGATTCTGCACGAGGCCGGGCCCTGGGGTTCACTATGGCGATGCTACAGCGCCGGTTTGCCTCCAGTGTGTATGCGGTGCGCCGCAGTCTGGAACGGATGAAAGATAAACGCGAAAAAATTCTGGCGGATCCAGCAGCTTATCGCCAAGAGCAGATTGCGCGTAAATTACCGGAGGATTTTGAGGATCTACCCGAAGAAGAACAACAGGATATTATCTCGCAGTTGGAGGATGTGGTCGCTTCCGTTGATCCCGCCGCCTTGCGTGAGGAAATCATTCAGCTGGGACGGCTCATCGACCAAGCCCGTGCTTTGGAAAAACGCGAGATAGAATCCAAATTGGTGAAGCTCAAAGAAGTGCTGACCGAGCAAAAACTCTTTGCTGATCCGAAGATGAAACTGCTGCTTTTCACCGAGCACAAGGACACGCTGGACTTCCTGGTGGGTGATGGCCGGGACGGCAGGCCCTTTGGTAAATTGCGGGAGTGGGGACTGAGTGTTACGCAAATTCATGGTGGCATGAAAATTGGGGATCGTGACACCCCCGGTACCAGGATCTATGCCGAACGGGAGTTCCGGGAAGAGTGTCAGGTACTGGTGGCCACCGAGGCCGCCGGCGAAGGTATCAACCTCCAGTTCTGCTGGTTCATGATCAACTATGACATTCCGTGGAATCCGGTTCGGCTGGAACAGCGGATGGGGCGTATTCACCGCTATGGTCAGGAAAAAGACTGCTTGATCTTTAATTTTGTCAGCACCAATACACGTGAAGGGCGCGTGCTACAGAAACTCTTTGAGCGCATTCAGCGTATTGAGGAAGATCTGGACCCGAAACGTACCGGGAAGGTCTTCAATGTGCTGGGTGAAGTCTTTCCCGCAAACATCTTGGAACGGATGCTGCGGGACATGTATGCCCATAACCTTACCGAGGAAGTCATTAAAAACCGCATTATTGAGGATGTGGATACCAGCCGTTTCCGGCAGATCACCAATTCTACCTTGGAAGGATTGGCAAAACGCGAATTAAACCTCTCCGCCATCGTCGGGAAATCCGTTGAGGCGAAAGAACGTCGGCTGGTACCAGAGGTGATCGAAGACTTTTTCACCCAAGCTGCTCCCCTGGTTGGGATCACTCCAAAAGAGGTCAGCAAGGGTAGTCATATTTTCCGGGTCGGCCGGGTACCGCGCAATCTGTGGCAGATTGGTGAGCAATTAGAGCCACGGTTCGGCAAATTAGGTCGTGACTACAAACAGATCGCTTTTGATAAGCGGCTGTTGCTTACTGATCCTACCCTGGAATGGGTCACACCTGGACATCCCCTGTTTGAGTCCGTCCGTGAAGAGGTACAGGAACGTGTGCAACTTGACCTGCGTCGTGGGGCCATTTTCTATGATCTGCATAGCAAGGCCCCGGTCCGTTTAGATGTTTTCGCCACAGCTATTCGCGATGGGCGTGGCAACGTCCTGCACCGGCGCTTATTTGTCGTCCAGGTGGATATGCAGGGCACCATGACGATTCGACAGCCGACGATCTTTCTGGACCTTGCCCTTGCCACACCCGGAGCACAGGCGCCGGACGATAACATGCTGCCGGCAAAAGAACTGGTGGAACACGCACTCATCGCACAAGCGCTGACTCCCTTCTTGGAAGAGACCAGTGCACAACGCCAGAAAGAGGTTGAAACCATCTCGCGGCACATGGAAATCAGCCTGAATGAATTGATCAACCGACAGAATCTACGGATGGCAGAACTGCTGAACGACCAGCAATCACTCGATGCCAGTCCACTGTTAGCGGCAAATCTTAAGACCACCGAGGACCGGCTCTTTGAATTGAATGGTCGTCTGGAGCGGCGACGCGAAGAACTACAGCAAGAGCGGCATTGCACCATCACCGACATTCACCATGTCGGTCGGGCCTGGGTGCTGCCTCACCCAGAGCGCTCTGCGCCAGGCATTGCGCCCATGGTACGCGATGATGAGATTGAGCGGATTGCCGTGCAAATTGTGATTGCCCATGAAGAAGCCCGTGGCTGGCAGGTGGTCAGCGTGGAAAAAGAAAACCGGGGGTTTGATCTTATTTCCCGCAAGCCGCACCCAGAAGACCCGCAGACCGCTATAGAGATACGCTTTATCGAGGTAAAAGGGCGTGCTGGTGTAGGTGAGATAGCCTTAACAACCAATGAATACCGGACGGCAGAGCGACTGCGACACGATTATTGGCTCTATGCTGTCTTTAATTGTGGCAGCACTCCAAAGTTGCATATGATTCAAGACCCGGTTCGTTTAGGCTGGGAGCCGCTGGTTAAGGTTGAGCATTACCATATCAGTTGCAATAAAATAATCTCTGCTTAAACGCTGATTGATCAGCCAGGAGGTCGCATGTGTACGGAGGAAAGAGTCCAATTCTTACAATCTATTGCAGGGATTATTTCGGACTACACGTTCAGGGGTTTTGGTGAGGCAACTCCAGCTCATGTAGAACGATGGGTGCAACAATTTGACGACGAATTTCAGCTACCAATTCTGCGCGAAATCAATCACATCTTTTCGCGCTGGTATTTCTCCAGAGTGCGCATTGCCGGGTTCCTCACAGGGCTTACCAATACTCAGGCTTTAACTGGCCCCGATTTTGCGGAGTATTGGAGATCTTGTCATTTTCTTGATATTCAAGAGCATGGTGGCAGCCAGTCGGCCATGCTGGAGACTTTTGGTGAAATACTCAGGGATGCCTACCAGCTTGATATTGAGCAGTGTGGCACAACCAACGGGCCATTTATTTATCTGGACGACTTTATTTTCTCAGGGTCCAGAATACAAAATGACCTGAGACCATGGATCGAAGAAACTGCCCCTCAAAATGCTGTGATCAATGTCATTGTTCTGGGTTATACGACTTATGGCCAATATGCAGCGAATCGTAAAATACAAGAAATAATTCGCACGTCAGGAAAGCAAATCACCATCCACTGGTGGCGGTGTAAAGAAATTGAGAATAGAGTGGCTCATGCTGGCAATAGTCATGTTTTATGGCCAGCCAGAATTCCGCAGACTCCAGAAGCAACAGCATATTTTGAGACTACCCAGACCGGCCAATACCCGTGGCGCACAAGAACAGCAGGATTGACGACTAATAACCCTGTCTTTTCGAGTGAGGCCGCTCGTGATTTACTTGAACAGCAGTTGCTACTGGCAGGTTTGAGAATAAGGGGATTTTCCCAAAATCCAAGTAACAGCTTGAAACCTCTGGGCTTCATTGGGTTTCCGTCTCTTGGTTATGGTGCGATGGTTGCTACTTATAGGAACTGCCCCAACAA
>DAONZY010000004.1:31662-76142 GCA_035407085.1 Deltaproteobacteria bacterium
AATATGGCCGCTGACTATTCGCTAGATATCAATGGTGTCAGAATACTTAGTTCTGAAGCATTGTACCAAGCATGTCGTTTTCCGCATTTAGCCGAAGTGCAAAAGAATATCATTAAACAAAAGAGCCCAATGACGGCTAAAATGGTCGGCAAGCCTTTTCGTAAGGATTCTCGTCCTGATTGGGACATGGTTCGTGTACGTGTGATGCGCTGGTGTCTGCGTGTCAAACTTTCACAGAACTGGATCAAGTTCAGAAACTTGCTACTTTCCACTGGTGACCAGCCAATTGTAGAAGAATCAAGAAAAGATGACTATTGGGGTGCGAAGGCAATAGGTAATGATCGCTTAGTTGGAATGAATGTTCTGGGTAGATTGCTCATGGAATTGCGGGAAAAATTACGTGAGCCTGATGCTGAATCCTTAAAAATAGTATATCCGCCGGATATTCCCAACTTTTTGCTGTACGGCAAAGGCATTGGTGTAATTGAAGGCAGGCTTTCACGTCCAATTGAACAAATAATAGATACTGCCCCGCCCAAAAAACAAATTGAACCAGAAATAGCGTTACCACTTTTTGATATTGAAACACCTATCGGAGGTAATGAGTTGAATTCTGCAAATACTTACCCGAAACGACTTATAGAGGTCGATCTCCCAATAAAACGTATTTCAGCTCACGCTCGGCGTGAGAAAAGTATTCGTCACGGGCATATCTCTACATTGCACATTTGGTGGGCACGGCGACCTCAGGCTGCTTGTAGAGCCGTACTATGTGCTGCTCTTTGGCCTGATCCTGTTGACACAAATTGTCCACATAAATTTCGCATTACAGCTGCAAACGTAATTATGGGATTTGCCAAAAAAGCAGCAAATGATAAGGGGCTGATGGACCACTGCTCTCCAGAAAATTGGAGTAAATGGGTAGCGCTTTCGAAATCTGAAGATTGGTTTAATCCAGAAGTTCAATCTCAGCTATATCTATTGAGATCATTATTATTAGATTTTATAGCCGACTTTGCTGATTGGGACAATTCTAACAACTTAGAGTACTTGAACGTTTGTGATGTGCTTACTAAATCTGCGCATGAATCGTTAGGCGGAGTACTTGATTCAAGACCTTTGGTTATGGACCCATTTGCCGGAGGAGGCTCTATACCTCTTGAAGCAATGAGAGTTGGTGCCGATGTGTTTGCCAGCGACCTAAATCCAGTTCCTATTTTATTGAATAAAGTAGTCTTGGAATACATTCCTAAATATGGGCAAAAACTGTCTGAAGAGGTCAAGAAATGGGGCTCATGGATAAAAGATAAAACTGAAAAAGAATTAGCTGAATTCTATCCAAAAGACCCTGATGGTAGCAATCCTATTGCCCATATCTGGGCACGCACCATAACCTGTGAGGGACCCAGTTGCGGTGCAACAATACCTTTAATGCGCTCTCTTTGGCTGTCAAAAAAAGGGAACCGCTCAGTTGCGCTGCAAATAGTTCCAGACAAAGAAAAGAAACAAGTTAATTTCCAGCTAATCGAACTCCAGGGAAAGATATGGTCGTTACAGGGCAACACAGGTATCAAGATTAGTTCACCCAGTTTTAATGGAACAGTAAAAAGAGGATCCGCTACATGCCCGTGTTGTGGTTATACAACACCAGCCGAAAATACGAGAAAGCAGTTTATTAAAAGAAATGGTGGAGCAGACGATGCGCGGCTAATTGCTGTAGTGCTTCAAAAACCGGGATTATCAGGAACATTTTTTCGACTTGGGAGTGATTCTGATCAAAAATGTTTAGCTGCTGCGGTCAAGCGACGTGCTGAGTTGGAGGATAAAAACACTTCCAATTTATCACTTCTACCCAATGAGCCCCTACCTTATCTCAGGAGTATTTTTAACGTAAATTTATTAGGCATAAACGAATGGGGGATGCTCTTTAATAGCAGACAGGCTCTTGCATTAA
Source organism: Deltaproteobacteria bacterium (assembly GCA_035407085.1). Taxonomy (GTDB): domain Bacteria; phylum Desulfobacterota; class Desulfuromonadia; order Geobacterales; family Pseudopelobacteraceae; genus JBGSQR01. The sequence continues at coordinate 33,617 of DAONZY010000004.1, forward strand.
TAACCCTTGTAAAAAATACAAAGCAAGCTGTTGCCTTAGCTGGTTACGATAATGATTCTAGGCTATCCACAGCTGTTGAGACGTGCTTAGCATTTGCAATAGATCGGTGCGCAGATTATTGGAGTTCACTTGCTGTTTGGGCTGGAGAATTTGTTGCTCATACATTTGGCAGGCAGGCTCTTGGAATTATATGGGACTATGCAGAAGTAAACGGTTTCGCCGGAGGAAGTGGTAACTATGAAGGAGCTGTTGACTGGATTTGTAGGGTAATCGAGAAAACAGGTAATGAATTTAAAACGACTGCTACTGTTGAACAAGCATCTGCCTGCAATCATCCATTGCCAGATGATAGTACTAATGTCTTTTTTACTGATCCTCCATATTATGATGCCGTCCCATATGCAGATCTTTCTGATTTTTTCTATGTATGGCTTAAACGCTCGGTAGGCCATTTGTATCCGAAGATGTTTCAGGAAAAGTGCACACCTAAAGATGGTGAAATCGTTCAGCTGTCTGAACGGAACCAAATATATGCCCATAAGACTCGCGAATATTTTGAAACTCTTATGAAAGAGGCTATGACCGAAGGTCGACGCGTTCTTGGACCTTCTGGAATTGGAATAGTAGTTTTTGCCCATAAATCCACAACGGGTTGGGAAACTCAACTGCAAGCTATGATTGATGCTGGATGGGTAGTTACAGCTTCTTGGCCAATCGACACGGAACGACCTGGAAGATTGAGGGCTAACAATGCCGCAGCATTAGCATCATCGGTGCACCTTGTATGTCGACCACGAGAAAAGCCCGATGGTTCGCTTAGAACTGGTGATATTGGTGATTGGCGAGATGTTCTACAAGAATTGCCCCAACGCATTCACGAATGGATGCCACGGTTGGCGTCTGAAGGTGTTGTGGGGGCTGATGCAATTTTTGCTTGTCTCGGTCCCGCCCTGGAAGTTTTTTCTCAGTACTCTCATGTAGAAAAGGCCAGTGGCGAACAGGTAATGTTGAGGGAATACCTGGAACAAGTCTGGGCAGTTGTTGCTAAAGAAGCCTTAGATATGATTTTTGCTGGGGCAGAAACAACAGGTTTTGAGCCAGATGCGCGGCTTACCGCCATGTGGCTTTGGACTCTTTCTACTGGCACTGATAACGGAGAACAAACTAACGATGAGGATACCACGGAAGAAACTGATGATGACGAAGATGGAGGTAAAACGAAAAAGGCGGTCGGCGGCTTTGCTCTAGAATATGATGCTGCTCGAAAAATTGCACAGGGTTTAGGAGCTCATCTGGAAAAACTAGGCTCTTTGGTTGAATTGAAAGGTGAAACAGCACGCTTATTGCCGGTAAGTGAGCGGGCCGTATTCCTGTTCGGTAAGGATGCGGGACAGACCCCTGAAAAAAAGAAAAAGAAAGATACCAGCCCCCAGCTTGATCTGTTCAAGGTCCTTGGTATTGACGACACAACCGAGCAAGAGTGGGATGTAAAGTCTGCCGCAAAAATCGGTGAATCCGTTCTCGACCGACTGCATCAAAGTATGATCCTTTTTGCTGCGGGTCGGGGTGAGGCATTAAAACGTTTTCTAGTTGAAGATGGCGTGGGGCGTGACCAGCGTTTCTGGCGGCTGGCGCAGGCCTTCTCTGCCCTCTATCCATCTGCTACCGATGAAAAACGCTGGGTAGACGGCGTGTTGGCCCGTAAAAAAGGATTGGGCTTTTGAGTGCCCCAACACTTGCGGAGCAGTGGCGAGAAACCTTTCTTGCTACGGTCCAAGCGGATTGTTTTGCGGTACCACTGAAAGAAGCGGCACTTGAGGAGCGCCTGGGTGACTGGACGGAGGCCTTGACGGCCACCAGTGTCGTCACATGCCAAGCTCTGCAATGGGAGGCGGCTGCCAAGAAACACCGCTTGACTTCTCTCCCCGTCTGCCGGAGTGAGTACCTGTCCCTGGATGTCATGGCTTTTGGTCAGGCGGCTTCCCGCTGGCGCTTTCCTCTGGCAGCAATAGAACTGGAGAACAGTAAGGACGATGACAAGATTGCCTATTCGTTATGGAAGGTAATGTGTGCGCGGACTGACTTGCGCGTGGTGTTCTGCTATCGCCGTGAACCCACGGAGGGGGCTGAGTTGGTGCGCTTGTTACGGGAGGAAGTGGTTAGTGCTCTGGCCCTACCTGACCGCGTGCAGTTGGCGGGAGAAACCGTTGTGGTAGTGGGCAGCCGTAATGAGTCCAGCACATTCCCGTATGGATTTTTCAAGTGGTGGCGGTTGGAAACGAATACCGGCATGTTCAGATTATTTTGAGGAGGTTGTGGTGCACGTATTGACTACCCCGAGCGGCAAGCCGTTCCGTTATAGAAAATGTCCCGAAGGGGAGCTTATCGTCTACCCTTCTGATAAAGACGGACAGCCACAAGACCATGAAGCGCTGGTCATCACACCCTATACCTGCAAGCTCATTTCGGACGCTATTCAGACACAAGGACGTGTGCTGATGGGGGCATCGCGCGATAATCCACCACCCGCATCGCTGGGGAGACTGCTCCGTAACATCAACCAGTCACCGCAGCAGTTGAGCTATCTAACCGCTATTCTGGCAGCGGAACAATTCTGCGCGATCAGTAAAGACGGCAATGCTTACGTCATCCTGCACCGGAGGTCATAATGGCGCTGAAACCTTGGTATAAAGTAGTCACCCCGCGGGAGGATCTGCGCGAGGGTAAACCACTTGATGCATCTGAATTTGCGGTGCATCTGGATAAGGTGCGGGATGGCAATGCCCCCCCCGACTATAAAGATCCGGTACGGTTTTTCGAGCGAACGTACATGACCCAGAACCTGATCGGCATGGGTGGCGAAGTATTGCGGCGGTTGTCCGGAGAGACGACCGAAACTTCTGCCATCTTCAACATGACGACACAATTTGGTGGCGGCAAGACCCATGCCCTGACGATGCTCTATCATTTGGCAAAACATGGCGCGGCTGCCAATGGCTGGGCGGGCGTCAGATCTTTGCTGACCAAGGCGGACATTGAAAGCGTCCCCCAAGCAGCCGTGGCAGTGTTTGTCGGGACCGAATTCGATTCCTTAACCGGTCGCGGAGGGCTGGATGGTACCCCACTGCGCAAAACCCCGTGGGGAGAAATTGCCTTTCAACTGGGGGGTGAGGCCGCCTTCCAGCTTGTGGCAGACCACGATGAACAGCTGATTGCTCCGGCTGGTGATGTCATCCGTCAATTTCTGCCGAAGGATCGCCCAAGTCTGATCCTGATGGATGAGATGATGAATTATGTCAGTCGCAATCGTAAGTCGGGACTGTCTGACCAACTCTACGATTTCATGCAGAACCTGTCGGAGACCGTGCGTGGTGAACAGAATGCCGTCTTGGTCGTAGCGGTACCGAAATCTAACGTGATCGAGATGACGGCTGAAGATGAAGTCGATTATAACCGGTTCAAGCACATGCTAAACCGCTTGGGCAAGGCGATGATCATCTCAGTGGAAAATGAAATGGCCGAAATTATCCGACGCCGGCTGTTTGAATGGGATCCACGGGCGATTACGCAAGATGGTCGCGTGTTACTTACCAAAGAAGCGCATGATGTGTGTAATGCCTATGGTGATTGGGTGACGGAGCATCAGTCCCAAGTCCCCAATTGGTTTCCGGGAGACAAAGCCAGAGCACAATTTGCCGCGACCTATCCCTTCCATCCCATGGTGCTCTCGGTATTCGAGCGTAAATGGCAGACGCTGCCACGTTTTCAAAAAACCCGTGGCATGCTTCGCTTGCTGGCGCTATGGGTGTCTCGGGCGTATCAAGAGGGCTATAAAGGCGCCCACAAGGATCAATTGATCGGTCTGGGCACCGCGCCCTTAGATGATCCACTGTTCCGTATTGCAGCATTTGAGCAATTGGGTGGCGAAACGGTGTTGGAGAGTGTCGTTACCACTGACATTTGCGGCAAAGCAGAATCCTTTGCGACCCTGCTGGATAAAGAAGCTATCGAAGCCATCAAGCAGGCTCGCTTGCATCGAAAGGTCGCCACCAGCATCTTTTTCGAGTCGAATGGCGGCGTGCATCGGGATGAAGCCACTATTCCGGAAGTACGTCTGGCCGTGGCAGAACCGGACTTGGCCATAGGAAATGTCGAAACGGTACTGGAAACGCTCGCCGATGCCTGTTATTACCTGTCTGTAGAGCGCAATCGTTACCGCTTTAGTACTTCGCCCAACCTAAATAAAATTCTGGCGGACCGTCTTGCCGGGATTCAAGATCCACAAATACTGGAAAAAGTACGTACCGAGATTCAACGCGCTTTCCAGGGTAACAACCAGCTGGAAAAAGTTTATTTCCCCGAGCAAAGCAACCAAGTTACGGATCGCCCCGTACTCACCTTGGGGGTGCTGGCACCAGAACATTCTGTGCTGGAAAGCGCTGGGTTGCAGACGTTTCTGGAAACCATGACTCGCGACTACGGTCAATCAGCCCGTACCTTTAAAAGTGCGCTGATCTGGGCGGTACCTGAGTCAGCTCAAACACTGCGCGAGGAGGCCCGGCGGGTATTGGCCTGGGAGAGCATCGAAGATGAAGCCCAGGAACTCATGCTGGATGAATCACATAAACGGCAGCTGGCTGAAAATCTGAAAAAAGCACAGCGCGACCTGAAGGAAGCGGTCTGGCGGTCGTACAAAAACCTCTATCTCCTGGCCAAGGACAATACCCTGCGCAAAATCGATTTGGGTTTGGTCCACTCTAGTGCCGCGGACTGCATCACCACTTTTTATTTGAACCGTTTGAAACAGGATGGGGATGTTGCAGATACCATCAGCCCTAATTTTCTGGTCCGGAATTGGCCGCCCGTCTATAGCGGCAAAGAGTGGCCCACAAAAGCGGTCAGAGATGCTTTTTTTGCCTCGCCACTGTTCCCGAAACTGCTCAATGCGGACATCATCAAGCAAACTATCAGCAGAGGTGTCGGCGAGGGTTTCTTGGCGTATGTCGGGAAAGGCCCCGATGGCACCTATCAGCCATTTGTCTTCAAAAAAGACCTTGCCACGGTCAATATCGAGCTGTCAGATGATATCTTCATCATCGAGAAACAGGTGGCAGAAGCTTACGAGGAGTTGATCAAGCAGCCACCTAAGTTAACCTCCATAGTGGTTACCCCTACCAGCGTACAGCTTGATCCCGGCAAGAGACAAAGCTTCACGGCACGCGGGCTCGATCAAAATGGTCGGGATTTTCCGTTGGCAGAGACCACCTGGGGCGCCACTGGCGGGGACATAGATGCCCATGGGGTGTTCGTGGCTGGAGAACACCTTGGCAGTTTTACTATTTCCGTGAGTGCAGGTGATATTACCGGTCTGGCAACTTGTGTAATCGGCAAAGATGTCCCGCCCCCTCCACCACCGCCACCGAAGGAAAAGAAGAAACTGGTTTGGAACGGTGAGGTACCGTCACAGAAATGGATGAATTTCTATACCAAGGTCTTGAGTAAACACGCCAGTAGTGGTGGTATGAGGATCACCTTAACTATCGAACTTGCTCCGGAGGGGGGATTGTCTCCACAGCAAATCGAGGAAACGAAAGGGGCGCTACGCGAATTAGGTCTGCCCGATCACGTCAGCACGGAGTAGCCTGATCTTGGAGTGTAGCAAGTGCCCGAATTACCCGAAGTAGAAGTTGCCCGCTTGGGCATTGCCAGACATATATCCGGTAACACCGTTGCCACTGTGGTCGTCCATTCGGCTCACTTGCGCTGGCCCGTTTCCCCAGAGCTGGAAAATGTATTACCGGGGCAAACCGTGCAATCGGTTGAACGACGCGGCAAATATCTATTGCTGCATTGTCAGACAGGCAGTGTGTTACTCCACCTTGGCATGACCGGCCAGTTGAGGATTGTCTCAACAGCGACCAGCCCGGGAAAGCACGATCACTTTGACATTATTTTTCGTAACGGCGTAGTATTGCGCTTGAATGACGTGCGGCGTTTTGGCTCCGTGCTTTGGGCAGGTGCAGAGCCGCACACACATGTGCTCCTCGCGGAGTTGGGACCAGAACCGCTCACTGGCGCGTTTGATGGGAATTATCTGTTCCAGATGAGTCGGGGGCGCAAGATCGCGGTCAAGCAGTTCATCATGGATCACAAGGTTGTGGCAGGCATCGGTAATATTTATGCGAATGAGGCGCTTTTTCACGCCGGGATTCGACCCGCTACGCAGGCAGGGCGATTATCAAAAATCCGCACCCAGACGCTGGCCGCTGCAATCAAAGACGTGCTCACCACTGCCATTAGTGTTGGTGGAACCATGCTTGATTTTCGAGATGGAAACGAAAAACTGGGGTATTTTCATCAAGAGTTAGCAGTATATAGACGCGCTGGGCAACCCTGCACGGTCTGTGCGGCTCCGATACAAGTTAAACGTTTGGGACAAAGATCGATATATTTCTGTAAATCCTGCCAACGCTGACCTTTACACATCATATGTAATAGTTCACAGTTATTGCGAAATGTGACGCATTCAATATACTGTATTTACATGGTATATGTAATATGCTAAAGTTCACAGTATCTGCGAATATTCACGTACTGGATGTATCATGAGTAAACTTACTGGAATAGGCAAGCTTTCACGAGAGCGGCTGGCAGAAGTCCTTAGGGCTACTAAGGGAACAGCTTCGGTCACTCAGGTAGCCGATATCCTGGAAATCACTAATACCGAGGCGGCAAAGATTCTCTCCCGGTGGCATGAAAAGGGGTGGGTGTCACGGGTGAAGCGCGGTTTGTACGTGCCTGTCCCGCTGGAAGCCAGTTCGGTTGATGTGCCACTTGAAGATGCCTGGTTGATCGCGGAAAAGCTTTATGCTCCCTGCTATATTGGGGGCTGGAGCGCGGCAGAGTACTGGGACCTTACCGAACAGATATTCAGAACTACAGTAGTGATGACAAGACAGGTCCCTCGTGATCGAAATCCGGTCATAAAAGGAACCCGTTATCTTGTTTGCACGGTCAGCGAAAAGAAAATGTTTGGCCTCAAGTCGGTATGGCGTGGCCAGGTGAAAGTTTCTGTTTCCGATCCTACCCGAACGATTCTCGATATGCTGGCTGAGCCACATTTAGGCGGAGGTATCAGGTCGGTACAGGACATGCTGCTGAACTATCTACGATCTGATATGAAGAACCTAGAACTGCTGCTCGAATATGCTGACCGCCTCGACAACGGTGCCGTGTTCAAGCGACTTGGGTTTCTCCTTGAGCGAAACGCCTCTGCCGAGCATGACATTATCGAAAAATGCGTTCAGCGGCTCACGAAAGGGAACACCAGAATTGATCCAAAACTCAAGGCAGAGCGGTTGGTTTCACGTTGGCGGCTCTGGCTACCGGAGAGTCTGCTGAAGGAGTATGTATGATCGACCGCCAGGAACTCAGTGAATTTGCCCGAGAGCTTTCCCTTTCCCTTAATGTCGTTGAGAAGGATTACGTTCTGGGCTGGCTCCTGGCCGGGATCGCAGCCAATGAGGCGCTGACCAGACACTGGGTCTTCAAAGGGGGAACCTGCCTCAAGAAGTGTTGGTTTGAAACCTATCGTTTCTCGGAAGACCTCGATTTCACCATTACGGAAGAATCACACATCAACGAAGATTTTTTACTCCGGACATTCCGGGATATTTCTGACTGGATATACGATGAGAGCGGCATCGAGATTCCTGCCGATCAGATCAAATTCAAGGTTTCCAGACTTCAGGGTGGCTCCTATGCCGAGGGGCGGGTTTACTATGTTGGCCCTATGCAGCAACGCAGGAATCTGGCACGAATCAAATTCGACCTGACAACCAAGGAAAAACTGGTGATGGAGCCAGAAGTTCGTGAAGTCCATCACCCCTATTCTGATCGGCCTGCGGCGGGGATACGAGTCAGTTGCTACTGTTTTGAAGAGGTTTTTGCAGAAAAAGTCAGGGCGCTGTCGGAACGGGAACGGCCACGAGACCTGTACGATGTCGTACACCTTTACCGGCATGACGAAATCCGTCCAGACCGAGCGGTAGTAATGCAGACGTTGCAGGAAAAGTGCGCATTCAAGAACATCCCGGTGCCAACCAGAGAATCACTTCTGACCGAAAGCGCACGGGACAAGCTGTTGGCAGAATGGGAAGACATGCTTGCCCACCAGTTGCCGGTGCTCCCGTCATTCGATCAGTTCTGGGCAGAGTTGCCAACGGTCCTTGACTGGCTGCATGAAGTTGCCGAGAAACCAGTACTCGCGGGCCTCAAGGTCAGAGAAGCCATCGACGAATCTTGGCTTCCCCCCTCAATGGTACATGCCTGGCACACACCAGTGCCGCTTGAGTCGGTTCGTTTTGCAGCTGCCAACCGGTTATGCGTCAACCTTCAGTATCAGGGCAGTTGGCGATTGATAGAGCCCTATTCGCTGAGAAGGACAAAAGAAGGAAACTTGCTTTTGTGTACGATTAAACATGAAACCGGAGAACCGAGATCATATCGTGTTGATCGCATTGAAGGGATTGAAGTCAGCACCACTCCTTTCGCCCCGAAGTTCCTTGTTGAGTTGACTCCTTCAGGACCACTTCACGTTCGCGATACTGAACGATCCGGGTTCGTCGCACCTCGACCGCCTCTTCTGAAAAGTGGCAGCAGCGCTCGCAGCATTTCAGGTGGAGGGCCAAAGTACATTTTCAAGTGTTCCGTCTGTGGCAAGCAGTTTACTCGAAAGTCCCATGACGGCACCTTGAACGCACATAAGAACAAGCAAGGATCTCCTTGTTACGGAACTATTGGAATGTATGTCAGAACGGAATATTGATATGGATTCATAATGAATAGGGTTTCAGCCGATACAGTTGCATAGACTACCCGACAGACCACAATACGTGACAATCAGCATAATGACCCATAAATACCTCTTATGCACCATGATCAGCCCGTCACGAACCTAAAGGTGTAATCATCATGAAAACCGGCAGAAATGATCCCTGCCCCTGCGGCAGCGGTCTCAAATACAAGAAGTGCTGCGCCGACAAGCATGACGCCAGTAAACACCAGCGCGTCATGGGGCCGGTCATGGACGAACTGAAGGAACTGCTCAAGGGCAAGAGCTTCGGTTCGCTGGATGAGGCTAACGCCTTTCTGCGTCAGCACAACCAGCAGCGTAATCAGGCGCCCAGAGACGATTTCCACGGGCTGTCGCCGGAACAGATGCACCGGTTTTTGCACTTCCCGTTTGATACGCCCCAGCTGATCGTCTTCCCGTCCAGCCTGGACAGCTTTCCGCAAGCCCCGATTCTGTCCCTGTTCAACCTGTTGGCAGCCGCCATCGGTGATGACGGCCTGAAAGCGACCGCCACCGGCAATCTGCCGAGGAACTTCTGCCGGGAATCGGCCAGGATATTTCTGGGAGAAGAAGAATATCAGCGGTGGTCGCGGTTTGGTGAGCTTAGATCGGAGCCGGAATTCAGGGAAATGCACACCACCAGGCTGGTTGCCGAGCTGGCCGGACTGATCAGAAAATACAAGGGGAAGTTCATCCTCAGCAAGGAGTGCCGGAAACTGCTGGCGGAACAGGGACGACCCGGCATCTACCCGAGACTGTTACGGGCCTTTGTCAGGGAATACAACTGGGCTTATGACGACCACCTGGGAGAAATTCCGTTTATCCAGCAGTCGTTTCTGTTCACACTCTATCTGCTGACCAGGTACGGCGGTGAATGGCAGAGCAGTATCTTCTATGAAGATAATTTTCTGCGGGCCTTTCCCAACCTGCTCCCTCAGGTACAGCCGGTCGGCAGCTACTATTCGCCGGAGCAGGTGGTGCGGCTCAGTTATTCCGCCCGCTGTCTGGAGCGGTTTGCCCGATTTTTCGGGTTGGTGGAAATCGACCGTGGCGGCAATGACCGCTATTCGGAAGAGTTCAGGGTGAGGAAGCTGCCGCTCTTGGACCAGGTTGTCCAGTTTCATCTCTGAGGTCAATTACCAGGCGCTATGAGTATGACTATCTCAACTTACAATCTGCTACAGGAGCTGGACGACTTCTCCTATTCCATGTCCTCTTCGGACCGCGTCTGGAATATTCTCTGCCCATCCGGCTCCGATCATTGGAACCATCTCCGGGTAAGCAAGTACCGGGAAACCTATTACCTTTCCCATATCAACGGTAACAGCGGAACGCTGGAGTTTGAACCGGACCAGGAAGTTCGTGTTCTTTCCGGTGCGGAGTATGCCTCATGCCACGGACTCAAAGGTGATAGAACAGCTGCGGCATGGGAACTGCTTCTTAGCTCTGCTGCCGGTTGGCTGAAGGTCGTTCGCAAAGACTGGATCAAGGCCAACAGACGGGTCAGAGAAGAGTACCCGCTGAATGACCGTTACGGCATAGTTCCCCATGCGATCATCCGCGCATCTCTGCCCGGCATGTACCGCCTCGATACCGAATTGGATAAAGAGGGCACGAAAGAGTTCCTGCGTCTGGTTGAAGACGGCTGTTTCAATAAGGCGGAGTTTACGGAAACAGCAACCATGACGGCAGCGGACTATTTCAATTACTGCCGGATTGCCTATCTTGCGGGGAAGCAGGATAATGAGGATGTTGACGTCTCGTTGTCGGGACGTGAGATGTACGCCAGATATGCCGACGGCAGGCATGAAGGACTGCTGGACATTGATCCCGAATCAGCTGAGGAGTTTGCCGCCTGGATCGACGGGAAGCATCCGCAAAGAACGGTTGGCGGACATCCGTGGGAAATCAAGCGCGGCGGCAATACAACCCACATCGATTTAACTGTTTCACGGCCGTCACCATATCGGAAAGAGGGATTCAAGGTGGAACTGAGAGCCGAATCAACCGGCAGACTGGAGGAGACGCTTCGTATGGTTCTCTCCCTGCATAATGCCGGGCTCCCTTTTTCCATTGCTGAACCGGAAGCTGTCCGCAACAGGCTGCTGGCCGAGGATAATATCGGAATTGTTCCGGCATATTCCTCACTGCACAGAGCCAATCAACATTTCCAGTCAAGTGACGATGTGTTTGACGTCATGCATTATAATGATCTTGGCCGCTTTAAGCGCCGGATAACCCCATTCATTACCTGGAAACCACTGCCTCTGCTCAAACCGAAAAATGCCTGAAACATTTCGAGCTACAATTCAATCACCATCTGTTTATCGAACTGCGGATTGACCTCCACATCCTTGTAGCCATAGGGATTCACAACCACCCTGGTTTTTCCGAGCATGTAGTCGAACGAGTTGTGCGTATGGCCATGTACCCAGAGATCCGGGCCGTGGTCGATAATCTCACTGGAAAGATCGGTCATGAAGGCGCAGTTGAGACTGTCGCCCCGGAACCGTTCGTGGATGGACAGGGGAGATACTCCATGATGTGTCACTACGACGCTCTTCCTGTTGCCGGCGGCTGCCAGCGATTCGAAGATATACCGTTTCGATTCCTGAAACAGATCTACCGTCTCCTCCGGCATCAGTCGTGTACCATCAGGCTTTTTGATCACGACAAAGTCATTCATGTTCTTCCGGGCGTACTGCATCTTGAAAAAATCCTTGTCGAGAAAATCCGTCCAGAGAGTGGCGCCGATGAACAGGACACCGTTGATGTCAACGGACTCGTTTTCCAGAAAATGGACATTCCCGGGCAGGGAGAGCTTGGCCTTCAGTTCGTGGAGACGCCCGAAGAAATCATTATGGTAGAAGAAATGATTTCCCTCGACATAGATGATGGCAAGAAAACGCTTGGCCAGGAGACTGACCACCTTGAGCCAGGTCTCCTGACGGTGGGCGAGGCCGATGTCGCCGGCAACCAGGGCAACGGTTTCCTTGTCTGTCGGCAGCGGCGGAACCACCATCTCCAGAATGCGCGGGATCTTGTTGGGCTGCCAGAATTCAGCATGAATATCGGAAAACGGACGGACGAGCATAATCACTCTCTATTTGTGTACTGTTTTGTCTGAAGTATCGGTAATCTACCTGAAAACGGTAGGGAGTGGGTAAATATTCCGGTTTGGATGCCAGCCCAGAAACAATGGCGCATTGATGGTACCATTTTTGTACCCAAAGATGCCCCATTGACTGAAGGTGGCAAAAAGTTCCCCATTTTTGGTACCAAATTGGTAGCCAAAACAGCCACCATTCAGTTCGGCATCCCAAACGGGTGTCCGGATTGGATGCCGAACATTCACCTACCACCAATAGTACCAGCGCCAGCACCACGGTGCATAGCAGGGACGATAGTCTGTGCTGGAGAAGGCGTACTTGAGCAGAGTCCAGTATGGTTTCCCCTTCACATACCCATGGTAGAGCCGCACCTGCACCCGGTCCATCAGGATGTATGGCAGCGAGATGCAGGCAATACCGATAGCCCACCACCAGAATGACTTCGGGAAAAAGAGCCCGACCAGCAGGCCGGAGACCGAACTGGTCAGCAGCGGCACAGTTATGGCGACCAGCACCGCCGGCAGCTTTGCCCGTTTCGGCTGCCGCTCCCTGAGCCACTGCTGGGCGTCATAGTATTTGATGGTATCCGACATGGGAGTTCCCTCAAGGTAGTGATAAACGTATCAACATCCTACAAGTCAACAGGAACAGGGAACTGCGACCTTGACGTTTGTTTCTGAAACATTCTGGTAGAGCGTAATAGCCTCGTCGATCTGCTTGATGCGGTATGAATCAGCCATCCTCTTGAATGCCATGGTAAGAGAGCGACCACTTTCCTCTATCTCAGGATATTCAATGACTCTGGCCAGATAACAATTGCGCTCTTTGTCCCAGTTGATTTCAACCGTTGGGTGCTCGTCCTCGGCAAACAGTGGCGCGAGTTGCGATGGAGGCATATCGTGCCGTTTGCAGTAATACTCGGGAAAATCCCGGCGCAATGCGACAACATACTGGTCAGGGCCTGTGACGTCATGTGGAAGCTGAATGGCTCGTGCAGCAGTGCCGGCATCAAATTTCCAACCGGCGCACCATTTGGCAAATGAATATGAAATGGCCCCGAACTCCTTTGCCAGCATGGGGTCCAGAGAGAACATCGATCTGGAGCCGCGCCTTTCAATCGCCCTGATTCTGCCTGTTTTCCGCAGAAGGTCGTGCACATGATCTGCCCGTCTGCTGATGACCCGGGATATTTCAATGACACTCATCCCCATCTTGTATGCGTCAATGATCCTTTCATACAAGTAGTCCTCCAACCCGTCACAGATAACCATTTGACTGTCCCATTCTTCTTTCATCATTATCTGTCTCCTTTACGTGTGTAGTGTGTCTGCGACATAAACCGTTTCCGGGGCCAACAGACTGATAGCCTTGCCGATGGCGATATCCAGCATGATCACCTCCCGGGCGCTCAGGTAAGCCGTCCCGATATTTCTGCCATTGTCAGCAAGGCTGACTTCCAGGGACTGGATGCCGTTTTTCTGCCGGGCGATCATGTTGAGTGACTGCGCACTGAAGTCGTCATCATGAAAAAGTGCCGTCGCCAACTCTATCCTGCTACCCGCCTTGCTGCTCCGCTTCCAATAGGCCTGCATGAAATAGTTCAGCGTCGATTTCACTATGGCCAGTTCTGAAAGGTCGTTGCCGATGACAAAATCCCAGAACTGAACACACACGTTAATATTCCGGTCGAACCGGTTCAGATAATGTCCGCCTTTGTCGCGAAATTCCCGGTATGTTACCAATGCCTGGGCCGAAACCCGTATCCCGTGCAGGTTGAAGTCAATCAATTACACTCCACCTCCTTCCATAATTTGCTCAGGTACGTTGCCGATACCTTCAGTTTCCGCTTCCTGTTCAGATAGTCGGCAATGGGGCGGAATCCCATGCCGTCAGCCTTCAGTTCCTTTACTTCACCCCAGTAGGCAAGGATCTTCTGGCGTAATACAGGTATCCTCCCTCTTTGAATAAGTCCGGCAGCGCTCGCCTTGCGCAGGTGGGAGAAGTCGTCGTACTGCTCCTTCTCGGCCACCCGGTAACCTTTGCCCTTTACTGTGTCCCAACCAGCCTTCCGGGCCGCCATGACAAAGGCACAGTACTTGTTGATCCTGCCGTGGAGATCGGGACGTTCCTCCTTAAGCTGGAATGACTTCTTCACTCCCTCCTGGAAAATTTCTATGATCATTTCCTCCGGCAGCGACGCCACCCAGGAAAAGAGCCTTTTTCGCTCGGACTCAGTCAGGCCGGTTATCAGGTTCAACTGCTCGGTCATGTCATCCTCTCGTGTAGGTCAGGGTTTCCCGCAGCCGGAAATGGGAAGTTTCCAGGGAGGTCTGCTGCAGGGCCTGCTCGTGGTTCATCCCATGATTGATGCACTCCAGGTAACGTTCCTGGGCGAAGTTGTGTTTCAAACCGTGGCTGCCGCGACCGGGTGCATAATGGCCGGTAGTCTTGGCAGCAGTGTTGATTGCCTCCACATAGGCGAAGTAATCGCTTTCCAGTTTCCCGTGCCGGTCGAGATATTCTTCAAGTCTCCGGTACGTCGGGACAGAGACGAAGTGCTCGGTCTCCTTGCCCCCTTTCTCCACCGAGGCAACTATGCCCACCTCTGATCCGGTGACCGGATCGGCAGTGATACCGCGCAAACCGTTCATGGTCAGCGGGTTTTTCAGCCGCCGGTTGCTGGGTGCGCCGACCCCTTCGGTACGCAGGCCGCCTTCATACTGCAATGACGCCTGCAACTGAAAAGTCCCGTCACTGATGGCGGCGATCAGCCCGACCGGATCGGGATAGGCCCGGTTGTCGAAGAGCTTGCTCGACTTCCGGAGCAGCTTTCTGCTTCTGGAGTAGAATTCCATGCGCAGCTGTTCCGTGTTCAATCTGGGAATCTCCAGAACATGGATCTCGATATAATGATTGATGGCGTACTCGAACTTTCCCAGTGCCGACAGGATGGTCTCCATGGTCTGGCGGGAGCGTTTCTTTTCGACGTAGTGCGTCAGCCGCTCTTCCAGGTACACCGCCATGTCGTCGTGAACAGACGCGGCATCAAGGATGCTGGTTCGCCCGTTCATTTGAAGAATGCTGACAAAATTGTGTGAAAGCCCCTTGTACCGATCCCATGATCCAAATGAACGGATTCCATGAACGGTATCCATTTTTGACAAACCGATGGAACGGACCGAGTGGTAGACCGCTTCGGCCTGGGAGTGCAGCGATGTTGGCCACCTGTGTCTCATTGATTACCTCTGGCCGTTGCCGGCCTGCGTGGTGAGATGACATGCTCTTTTTCCGGCATCGCCATGCCGACGGTAGCAGCTCCGTCTTCCTGCTTTTCGTAGTGTCCCTTATATATTGACCTGGCAAGGATTCCTGCCAATAGTCTGCTGTCTGTCGTGAACCGGGACTCTACCGGTGGATCACATCAAACAGGTCCTCGATTGTGCCTGCCATAAAATGCCTTTCCAGGGCACCGGACTTCGGGGGTATTCCCGGTCCTTCCTCAGATTCCGGATCAACAGATACCTATCGTTGAGCGGAAACGCCTTCCCAGTGCGCCGGTTCCGGGGGGATTCCCGGCCGTCTTCGGATTTCTGACTGCGTACGGTCATGCGAGGGTGAGGTACATCTACCTCGACATGAAAGGGCTCTGCTTAGGTTGGCCAATCCCGTAGGTGGTGTCCGGCCGGGCCATAAGACTCACCAGCTCTTGATACACCGTGCAATGATGCTGCGAAAAATCGCTCCTATCTGAAAAGTTGTAACTGTTTTGTTTGTTTCCAATATCCCGACAAGACGCCGATATATTTGAGCTTTCACCGGGTTGACTCACCGGTAATGCTGGTATTTGTGATCATTTGTGTGCGACATCCCCAAGCCTTTGACTTGGCAAGTGCAATCACACCTATCTCCGGAATGAACTTACCAATTGGCGATGAATTCTTTTCCTCTTCCATGAATTTTTCTTGGTCCTCTTTGGAAAGGGAGTGCCAGTAGTTGTCACGCTCCTGTGTTTCCTGTTTTTCAGCCACCTCTTCTGCAATCTGTCTCTGGTTCTCGACATGCTTCCTCTCTGCGGCAGCCTCTGCCTTGGCGGTGCGCACCTCCGGGGGCTCATATCCTTCTGGTATAACGAGGTCCACGCAGAGAGCCTGGAGATAGCCACCTGGATTACGAATCTCAGTGTGCTCCAGTCGCCAGGCTTCTGCGGCGATGTCAGCGGTCAGCTTGACCTTATCACCGCCGTGGCGCTTGATTAGAACCCTCATCTCCTTTTCAGAGATTTTTGACAACGGTGTGCCGGATAACAACAACCTGATTTCTTCTGTTGTTGTCTTTTCTCTATCTGATTCTCTTGTATGATTCTCTTTGGGTGACATATCTGACACCAGGTGGTGTCGTTTATGACACTGGGGGGTAGTGACATTTGTGACACCACCCCTGGTGTCATTTTTGTCACCAGGGTCTGATAGGCAATCATCTGAAAAAGTCTGATGCCACAGAAAAGCATAAATATTGGAGGTGAATCCGCCGTCACCCTTCCGTCGCCCGACCGGTTTGATCAAGCCATAATCAACCAGTTCCTTCACGGCCCTTATGGCCTGACGACGTTCCACGCCGACATCGCCGGCGAGAGTTTTATAGCTCGGATACGCCTGTCCGTTCTGACCGGCATACTGGCAAAGCTTCCCGAATATCAGTTTTGCTGTTGAAGACAATTCCGTACTCCTTGCAATAGCATTTGGAATAATGCATCCGATAAACAGGCGCCAGGGATTGTAGAACTCGCCTGCAGAATGCATTTATTGTGAGGTCAGAATTATCAGCACAACGGCCAACGCAACCCGGTACATCTCCAGCCAACGGTCAAGGTCGTCTTTCAGATAGATGACTTTCCGACCAAGTTTGATGTACGGAGGCGGAGGCATCCGATTTTCTCTGCGCCCCTCGCAACGCCCCTGGCGCAGAGAAATCCGGGCAACACCTATATAGCGTGCCGCATCTTCTTCAGACATTCCCCTCGGGGTGATCGGCGCTTCTGCCTGAAACTTCTCCATGTTTTTCCTCCTTGTGACTGGCGATGATTAGTGGTATATTTTTGCATACAGACGTATAATATGCACAATAAAGTGCAAAAGCAAGAAAAATATGTAGTATTCTGTGCAAAAAAGCAGCAGGGAGATAATTGTGGGGCGAGTTGCTAATTATCGTAATAAAATTAATGGGATGTTGGACGGGTTTGAGCAGAATTTAAATGAATTGTGGACAGAAGACGGCTTTGGAAATTTTGAAGTACCTTTTGATAAAGAAGACGATAAATCCCATTATGAATATTCTATTAAAGAACTTGAAAAGGTTATCAGGCTTTTAGATGCTCTGAAAAGTGTAGGAGTGGATGAAGGACCTGGTTTCTGCAACAAGATATCTGAGGCTACAGGTTATTCCAGAAATAGAGTTTCGGACATGCTTTCTGGAAATGCTTCTTTAAATCCGAGATTTATTAAAGCTGTTTGTGCCGCATTCGGAACTTCTGAGGAATATATTTTAGAGGCAAAGGGGACGATGGCGACAGTTGCTGCAGTAAATCCTATGGAAAGCGTGGCCATGAAGGAGGCTTTACGGATACTATCCACAATGACCGAGCCTGAAAGATGGAAAGCAGCCGCCATGTTGATGGAAATGGTTCAGCAGAAATAATCAACATCACGTTGGGCAGGAAGAAGGGCACCGCTATAAAAAGTGCGCTATTTGTAAAGCATGGGTTTACTTTTAGCGCATTTTCTATATGACTGTTCGACGTATTGCTGCTGCTTGCTGGCCAGAGGCCGGTATGCGCCGGACCTTCGCTATATACCTTGACAGAATCCCCGCCATAAATCCCACTTCGGTAGAATATAACTAGATTTTTCCTCTTTGTCTGATATAAATAGCACCATAGCAATATTTTAGTTGATTGGTGGAGATTTTTATGAAAAAATATCACTTGGATGATATTTTGACGCCGAGGGTTGTAGTATGTCAAAAACCGTAATCCCGCTTCCTGTTCCTCAGCCGCAACCGCTGACAGATGCAGCAACACTGGGTAAGTTTGTCCGCGCCAGGAGGACACAGGCCGGCATGACCATCCATGAAGCTGCCGCCTTCTGCGGTGTTGCCGTCGGCACCATGAGCAAGCTGGAAACAGCATCTGGCGATGTTAAGTTGAGCAGCATCCTGACGGTCTGCTCCATGCTGGGGATCAACGTCACTATCGAAGCCCGGGAGGGATAATGGCTGCGTATCTCACGATAGATCTTGATCGCAGACGTCTCGGGAAGATCATCCTTGAAGATAAGAGCGAACAGTATGGGTTGGAGTATGCTCCGTCCTGGCTTGACGGGGGAGGTTTCTCTGTATCGCCACATTTGAAACCGGGAGAATGCGCATCCGAATCGGTAAAACGGTTTCTTGCCAATCTGCTTCCGGAGGGACGATGGCTGGAAGAGCTTTCAGTCTCCAGTCACATATCCCGCTCGAATGTATTTGGGCTCATTGCCGCCATCGGAGCAGAGACAGCCGGAGCGTTGTCGTTCAGAATGGGGGATGAGTCGCAGGGTGAGCTGCTGACAAGCTTCAGACCGGTGACATCCGAGGAACTCGCAGAGCGCATTAGTCAGCGCCAGAACGTATCGATAGCGATATGGGATGGAAAACCGCGACTCTCGGTCGCAGGTGTACAGGATAAACTGCCGCTGCTAATTCGGGCGGATGGACAGATGGGGTTCGGGGAAGGTGAACTGGCCTCGACTCATATAATGAAGTTCGGCACTGCCCGCGCCTTGCACCTGGTTGTAAATGAATATGTCTGCATGCAACTGGCAAGGATCATAAAACTGCCGGTTGCCGAGGTAGCCCTGGCCCGTTTTGGCGAGCCAGTGCTGGTAGTACGCCGATTCGACCGGGAATTGTCAGGCGAAACAGTGACACGGAAACATCTTATTGATGGTTGTCAGATGCTGGATTTGCCGCCGGTCTATAAATACGAGCGACCCTTCGGCAAGGGTGGCGATGCCGCCATCATCAGATCGGGAGCAAACCTGCCGGATCTTTTTGCTTCCTGCCGGCTCTGCCGGGTTCCCGCTGCCGCCATGCGGGATATGCTTAATTGGGTACTATTCCAACTCCTGATTGGCAATAGCGATGCTCACGGTAAGAACATCTCTTTCTTTGTTGGACCGGCAGGGATCGATATGGCACCTGCCTATGACCTGCTCAATCTGGACATGTATGCCACTCAATATGATCGTGATTTTTCCATGGCGATCGGCGATGCCTTTGCTCCGGAGGATATTTCGCCGTGGGAACTGGCAGAGATGTGTGAGAGGTGTAATCTGCAAAAACGTCTGGTCGCCAACACGTTGACGGCACTGTCGGGAAAACTGCTCAAGGCGATGGACGCGGTCGATCTGTCCTCGCTTCTTCCTGGGGAAGAAACCGATTTCGCAGGCGAGGTGATTGCTGCGATAAGGAAGAATCTGGAGCGGTATCTGCCGTACGCGAAACAGTTGCCGAGGATTTCTGTGTAATCAGCTCGTGTCACTCGGTTGAAGGAAGAGATTTCGTTACTAACAGATCGACTGCAGCGGCCTTGTGCTCAGGGGCAAGGTGAGCGTAACGCAGGGTCATCTTGAGATCGCTGTGCCCCAGCAGTTCCCGCACGGTATTCAGGTCAACTCCGGCCATGACCAGTTTGCTGGCAAAGTGATGTCTCATATCATGCCACCGGAAATGGTCGATTTTTGCCAGCTTCAGCAGGGATTGCCATGACCTCTTCGTATTGTTGAGCTGCTCATTCTTCTTGCCGGGGAAAACGACATCACCTTCGGTCTGTTTCCGCCAGCTCTTCAGAGCTGAATTGGCCAATGTGTTGAGCGGGATGTGCCTGGTAACGCTGCTTTTCGCCTCTTCTCCCCTAACCGTGGCGATCTTTCTTTTGAAATCGATATCGCTCCAGCGCAGACTGAACACCTCACCGCGCCTCATGCCGGTATTGAGGGAAAGAATCACCATCGGTTTTAGATGGTCGACATACGTGACCTCTTTGAGATCGGGCAGCAGAGCGTAACCGCGAGCACGCCGCCATTCGTTGGCGCTGTCCCGCTCGCTGCGGAATGTCGCTTCCCTGGCATCCAGAGCTGCAAGCAGTCTCGATTCTTCCTTGCCGTCGAGAAAACGAATGATGGGGTTCTTGTCGATCTTGAGAGGCTTTACCTTGTTGGCAAGCGGGTGAGTCGGGATATATTCCCATTCAACGGCTCGGGAGAGGGCGGCGCGCAAATTAGCCAGATCGCGGTTGATGCTGGCTGGCGAAAGCCCCGACTTCAGCTTGCCGGTGCGCCATTGCTCGATTACCCTGGGGCTGATCTCATCAAGCTTCGATTCCAGCAAGTCGGGGAAACAGGTCTTGAGCCTGGCAGCCGTCTGCTCCCCGGTTTTCAGATTTTCGATCAGCCAGGGTGAATATACTTTCTCCAGATATTCACTGAGAGTATTCACCTGCTGCTTACTGTCGTTGGGAACGGTGCCATCTTTAACGGCCCGAAGAATCTTTTCTGCTTTATCTCTGGCCTGAGCTGGTGTAAATAACGTATGTCTGCCGATGACGGTTCTCGTCTGCCTGCCATCAGGCAGTCGGTATCGGACAAGGTAGGTTTTGGCGCCCGGTACGACGTCGCCCTTTTTCGAAACCGCATCCGGGTATATTTTGAGGGTGAAGCCCTTCAGCTTCGTATCATAGATCTCGAAGGCCTTTTCCCTGGCGTTGACCTTGCTGCTGCGCAATAATTCGACGCCGATGTTCTCTTTCATATCAATACCTCTGGTCCCACGGAGCACATATGGAGCACATTTTGAATATATCATGGGGTGTCGAGATGTACAACCGGATACATCTGAAATCTGATAAATAATTTAAATGATTGATTTACTTGTTTTCTGATGTATGTGGAGATATGCCGGATTTTCTGTAAAAAACCCACTCCTAAGGAAGGGGTCGGACGTTCGAATCGTCTCGGGGACGCCAATAAACATAACTAGCTGAATAAGCTGGTAAAAGATAAAAGCCATTAGCGCTGGGTATACAACTAGGTATACAGGAGCTAGTGGCTTTGTCGTATCCAACTCATCTCATAAGGGTAAATAGTCGCTTTTACTACAAGATAAAAGTGCCTGCTGACCTGTCCCATTTGTTCCCCTCTAGGTTCATCAAGAAGTCTCTGTTTACTGACCAGTTACATGCAGCCAAGACCATGCTGACGAGCTACATCATGGGATCGTTATTCATTAAGCCCCCATGTATCTGTCAGCTAATGTTTCCGCTTTTGTTTGCTGCCAGTCAGTTGCTCCTGGGGAGATATGGACCCGTCCTTGTCGGCATCCAGTTGTTGCAGCAGCGCTGACGCATTGGCCAGTTCGTCAGGATCGATAACCCCGTTTCGGTTTGCATCCAGCACTTGAACCAGGGGATTGGGCCTGGCCCTTTTCACGCGCGATTCTCCGGCCTGGAAAACGGCGGCAGGTATAATCAGGGCGGCAATGGTGGCCCAGACGGCTGCTCTGCAACGAAACAGCTCGCAGAAACATCTCCAGTTAATCGCCAAGTGCATGCTGGAAAACAATGCGAATGCGTATCCGCCCCACTCATGCAGGTTAACGATGCCGCCGCCTTTTATGCGAAAACCCATTAGAATACCGGTAACTGCGACTGCCAGGAAGGATGTTGCGACTATCGGTGTTACCCATGTGCGCTGCAATATGCTGTTTTTCATTGCCATACCTCAGGCTGTTTAAACATCTGCACTAAAGGGAGACGCCTTGATCAACACCATTACCTGACCGGGAAGTCAAAATAGGTGTCAGGGTAAGGCTCGTTGGCCAGCGTGAAGTGCCACCACTCTTTGGCATATGACTTGAATCCGTATTTTTTCATGATGGTCTGCAGCAGCAGGCGATGGGCACGCTGCTCTGGAGAAATATTGCGGTGTTCAGGCCACGACTCCGGGCCGAAAAAGTCAAAGGCGGTGCCCATCGGCAACTCCCCCCCGTCTTTATCTCCCAGCGCAACGATGGTCAGGTCGATGGTACTGCCGCGGCTGTGCCCGGACTTGCTGGCGATGTAGTCGTCACGGAAGAGATGTTCCTTATTTACGTGGGGATAAAACTCGCTTTTCATGCGGGTGTCCTTGATATCTTTAGCCCAGCGCACAAAGTGATCCACGGCGCGTTGTGGCCGGTAGGCATCGAACACCTTCAAGCCAAGCCCAAAAGGCTGCAGATCTTCCTGGACCTTTTTCAAGGCCAGCGAAGCCTGGCGGGTGATGATCGGCCGCTGTGACTGGTAACCGTCGATTTTATCCCCCACAAAGTTGTGAGTTCCGGCGTAGCGCAGATCTACCTGCAGCTGCGGCACCACCACGTCCAGGTAGACAAAACCATCGGGCAAGGCGGCTGATGCTGCGCCGGCAGTTGTGACGAAAATCAACAGCATGTAAAACAGTCGGATCAACTGTGAGATATTCCGTTTCATCTTCCCTCCCTTGCTGATTCAATTGTCAGCGCCTGTTCCAGCAGCGTGGCCAGCATCGCGGTACGTGGCATCGCCACCCCCGCCCTGCAACCGTATTCAAGCGGCACCCGCATGATTGAGCTGACCTCCAGTTGGCGCCCCTCTTCCCGGTCTACCATCATGGAGGGTTTGTAGGCACCGGCATTTCCACCCAGTTGCATCATCTCGGCGGCATATTCAAACGGGATACTCTCAGTCAGTCCTTGGGCATTGGCCGCCCGGATGACCTCCAGCATGATCTCCCGGATCAGTTCGCTGGTCTGCGGATTGGCCAGCAGGCGGTCTACCGTCTGCAGCAGCAGGGCACAGAGCCCGTTGAACGGGATGTTCCAGACCAGCTTCTCCCAGCGGGTTTTCATCAGATCGCCGCTGACGCGGCAGCCGATGCCGCAGCTGTTGAAGACTTCGGCCAGTGTTTCTAGATCGCTGCCGCTGTCTCGCAGCAGATTGCCGATGATGATATGGCCAAAGGCCAGGTGATGCACCACCCCCGGTTCACCGCGGTTGGAGGCCAGGAAAGCAATGCCGCCGATGATGCGCTCTGACCCGAAAAGTCCGGCCAGCAACTGTTCGTTGCCCAGTCCGTTTTGCAGCGTCAGGATGCGCGTGCTGTCGCCGACCAGCGGCGAGATCAGCGCCTTGAGCTGCTGATTGGCAAAGGTCTTCAGACCGATCAGCACCAGGTCTGCGGGACCGATCTCCTCCGGCCGCTGATAGCCCTGCACCTTCGGCAGTACAAAGTCACCGTTTATGGATAACACCTTCAGGCCATGCTCACATATGGCCTGATAATCGCGGCGCAGCAGAAAATGCACGTCCTGTCCGCCGCGCTGCAGCATGGCGCCGTAGTAAAGCCCCAGTGCGCCCGAGCCGATAACAGCTATCTTCATAGACCATCTCCTGCCGCCACATTGCCCACCCGCCTGGCCGACCGCTTATGACTGTTCAGAATCGTGTTGAACAGCCGGATGAAGCCCGGATCGCTGAGTGTGCCCATGTGGCTGTTGTTGAAGCCGTAGACCCTGGCTGCCTCCAGCTGCTGCTTCATCGGCAGCTGCTGTTCCAGCGGCACTACGCCGTCACTGCTGCCGCTGCCGTATGAGAAGATCAGATAGTAGGGTATGTCCACTGGCCAGTTCCAGTTGTTGATGGTCTGCAGAAATTGGCTGCCCGGCACCAGATCCAGCCATGACTGCACCACAACGGGCGAAACCGCACCGTATGAGGCGCTGGGCATGCCGGACAGCGGGCTATTGATGGTGATCATCCCGGCCAGGTAGCTGCTGCGATTTGGATACTGCTGCAGGTATCTTCGGACAAATGAACGCGCCACCAGCCCCCCCATGCTGTGGGCGGCAATGATGAACCTCTTGAAGCCATAGCGGTTCTGAATCGATGCCACGCCGGACACCAGGTAATTGCTGACGATATCCAGCTTGAGTCCGCTGGGATAGTAAATCATCAGCGGCTGGAAACGTGTCCTGTCCATGCCATTAACGATCTGGCGGAAGTCCGTAGGGCCGCCATTGATGCCATGGAAGAACAGGACGGGTATCCTGGACCTGTCATACTGCTCCAGAAAAAAACCTCCGCCGCCAACCCGTTCCAGAAAGTCAATCGGACGCCACATACCCATGGAATAGTTCTCGACAGAGAAAAGCCTCTGGTCGTCCAGGCTTGCAACGACACCGAAATTTCGTGACGTGGGCCCCAGGCGGTTTTCATAGTGTACGGAGGTCGGCATGGTGGGTGATACATCGGTGATGATCAAATTGTCCAGCTTTACAGTCTGATCACTAGCCAAAGCGATAATATCCGGCTTTCCGTAATAGCTCCAAGGCTCGTTTTCAGCAAACTGGTTGTCACCATTCACATCAACAAAAGAGAAGACATAGTACTTGCCGGGTTGCCTCCAAAAACGGTATTCACCTCTCTGGCCAATCTGCATGGCATCCACCAGGCTGTACAGATTACCCTCGACCTTGAACAGGCAGACGATGACGGGCCCTTTTGCGGCGGAGCGATTGGCAACCGTGCCCTCAATCAGTCCGGCGTGGCTGATCTCAGCCGATTGTCTGCGGATATCAAAGACAGCACAGCCGCTTACGCCCCAGGCCAGCAGTATCAGTGACACAAACAGCAGTACCAGCTTGTTGGAAACAGGGTGTTGCATGCGTCACCTCCCTTCCGGGCGGCTGCCCGGCGCAAGATTGTAAAGATATCGGGCCTTGAGTGCCATGATACGTCCGCAGGCCTGTTCGATGCGCTCTCTGGAAATCCGGCCGCTTGCCACCATCCCGCTGATCAGGGCAATGGTGCGCGGCGCGATGTCCGGGCTGTACTGCTTGTCATTGGCCACGATCAGCAGATCGACCCCGGCATTGATCGCCTTTTCCAAAGCGGTTTCATAACTGTAGTGCTGGATGATGGCCCCCATGTACAGGTCATCACTGACCACAACGCCATCGTAACCCAGCTGTTTGCGCAGCAGACCGTTGATAGTGTTTTTCGAAAGCGTGGCAGGATATTCCCGATCCAGACTGATATTGAAGGTGTGTGCCGTCATGACCATATCCACCAGCCCCTGTTTCAGCAGGACACGATAGGGTAACAGTTCGCTCGCATCCCAGGTATTGGTCACATCGGTCAGCCCCAGATGGGAATCCTCCCTCGAACTGCCATGGCCGGGAAAATGCTTCAGGCAGGTCGCTATCCGCCGGGCCCGGTGGCTTTTGATGAACTCGGCGGCATGCAGCGCAACCTGCTGAGGGTCGGCGGAGAAACTGCGCTGCTTCATGGCGATCACCGGGTTGACCGGGTTGCGGTTCAGATCGACCACCGGCGCCAGATTGAGATTAAAACCATATTCCACCAGGGTGTCGGCCAGGCTGTCGGATGCGGCGCGCGTCCGGGCAGGATCACTGATTTCACCCAGTTGCGCCGCTGAAACAGAAGGCGGGAAACCGTACCTGTCTTTCAGGCGAGCCACAATGCCCCCCTCTTGATCCACGGATATGAACAGCGGCACATGGGCCTCAGTCTGCAGGGCCGCCGTAAGTTCCCGCAACTGCTCCGGGCCGGTGATGTTGCGCCCCGTGACCCCCAGATCAATGTTGTTGTCAAACAGCACCACCCCGGAGATGCCATGCTGTCTGATGGCTTGGGTTATCGGACTGCTTTCATCAATGGTTTCTCCCGGAAAGCCCAGCAGCAGCATCTGAGCGATCTTGCGCTCCAGCGGCCAGGCCTGCCAATCCGGAAGCTGCTCCGGCATGACCGGTCTGGTTGCGGCACATCCGGACAACAGCATCAACAACAATAACAGGGGCAGCAGACAATGGTGCAGTTTAAGGCGGGCAGCAGTTTGCATGGCAATGTTTACCTTCCAGGCGGATATATGCGTCAAACCGGTACAACTCCAAGAGCAGCGCAGGCTGCTGAAGATGATACATGCATCGGCCGCGTCGACAAAATAATAAATCAGGTTTTCAACTCCGCCACCATAATTATTTCAGTCTGGCGTTAAACAGGTTGGCACTGTTTGCCAATCACCGTCGTTTCCACATTTGTTGCACATTACACATTGATCACAAACGTGGCCAAATGGACCATCTCCCGTGGCGACATAACCATCGCCACCAAGCATATCGTCTTTACCTTCAACGGCACATCCGCGACCGGGAAATACATGGATCCCAATGCCAATTCCGTAGAAGGCCAGACATCCCTGATCCAGGGCAACTCGACCGGATGCAGCTCGATTGATTATTATGGATGAAGCAGGGTTGTAACCGTCTGCAATGTTCAGCAAACAGAGTTTATGCCACACACCAGTTCTGCAGATTTTATTCTGCAGAACTTTGCTTTTGTGTTAAAAATGTTTCAGTTCTCTGCAATCGGAAGCATGTTCTGGAATTAAACACAACAGGGAGGTGTCTGATGAAACGCATGTTTTTGCTGACAGCCGTTACTTTTATATTTGTGAGTTCGACCAGTCATGCCGGTTTTATGGACAATCTGACACGGGAGCTTGTACCTGCGGCCCGGCAGAGCAGCCTGGACGACGGCACTATCGCCAAGGGGCTGAAAGAGGCGCTTGCCACCGGCACCGAGCGGGCCGTAAAGGAAGTGGCTCGTACGGACGGCTATTTCGGCAACCAGCTGATCAGGATACTGCTGCCCGAAAAGGTCCAGCAGGTGGCCAATGTGCTGTCACGCATCGGTTATCAGCAGGAGGTGGACAGTTTTGTGATTAGCATGAACCGGGCAGCGGAAAAGGCCGCCCCCAAGGCAGCCGGTTTCTTTGGCGACGCCATCCGCAAGATGTCGCTGGAGGATGCGCGCGCGATCCTGTCCGGGGATGATACGACCGCCACACGGTATTTTGAAAAGCACACCCGCCCCGGGCTTTACAATGCATTCAAGCCGGTGGTGGTTAACAGCATGGAGCAGGTTGGCACGGCCCGCGCATACAAAAACATGATCGGCAGATATGAGGGCAATCCGCTGGCCAGCCTGACCGGTGCGCCTGATCTGGATCTGAACAGCTATGTAACCAACAAGGCGCTGGATGGGCTGTTTAAAATGGTGGGCGAAGAAGAGAAGAAAATCAGGAGCAACCCGGCGGCACGCTCCACAGAATTGCTGCGCAAGGTTTTTGGCGGCAAATAAACCTGAAAACACGGTTTTCAAGCCTGGCATGGCAGCAGGCTATGCAAACTAATTTGTACAGTATAGCCGGGCAAAAAAAATAATAACAGACTGTTTTTTAATGCTGGCAGTGCTATATTTTAATCAGATGGAAGATGTACAAAGCAGAAAAAGGAGGACGTATATGACCGACGAAACTCCACCGGGCCAGACAGCACATATGGCAGCAACATTGAACGGGGAGCTTCAGACCCCGCAAAAAACCTTGAAAAGGTAATAAAGTGACATGGATCAAAAGAAAGGCCACCTAACAAACAGGTGGCCTTTTCATTGGTGGTTGCTGTATCAGTCGGCAAGTAATTCGGCGATTTCCGCGCTGGTGGCCGGTCGCACCGCCTCAACGGTACCCTTGAATACCAGCGACTGACCGGCAAAGGGATGGTTGGCATCCAGCACGGCCCTGTCGGCGGCTATTTCGGTCACCGTGTAGAAAACAGAATCACCTTCGTTCTCCTCAGCAATCTCGCCTTCGATCATCATGCCCACTTCCAGCCCTTCAGGCAGATTCTCCAACGGTTCCACGTGCAGCAGTTCGCTGTCATATTCGCCAAAGGCATCGGCCGGCTGCAGCTTCACGGTCACGTTGTCCCCCACGCCCTTGCCCTCCAGCGCATCCTCAATCGGCAGGAAGATACTCTCGTAGCCGCCATGCAGATATTCAATCGGCTGTTCGCCCGCATCCAGCAGGTTGCCATCCGGGTCGCGCAGTTCATATTTCAGTGTCACAATGGTGTCTTTTGCTATCTTTTGCATTGCCGCTCCTGTTTCATGCTATTGGTTTATGCGCCTGTGATGCGCCTTAAATCACTGCCTCCAACCAGCCCCCTCAGATCAGGCCGAGATTCTGCAGCATACGGTACAGCCTGTCTTTCCCGATCGGCTTGACCAGATAACCTTCACATTGCTCCTTGAAGGCACCCATGACATTTTCGCCATCCTTGAGCGCCGAGGTCATAATCACTTTTGCCTCCTTTCCCGGAGGCACCCCCAGCTCCTTTTCCACATGCCTGAGCTGCTGCAGCACCTCATGGCCACTCAAACCAGGCATCATAATATCCAGACAGACCAGATCAAAATGTCTGCCTTCCAGTTGGGCCAGCACAATTGCCTCGATCGCCTCGGTGCCATTTGAAGCTGTATCGCATTTTCCATACGGTGAGAGATATGCCTCCATCAGCTTGCGGCTCATCAGATCGTCTTCAACAATCAGTATTTTCATTTCATAGATTCTCCCTGAAGATTTGGCAACAGTTCTACACCATCAGCCCATACGATGCCAGTACGCGCAGCAGATCATCACGCAGCAGAGGTTTGAGCAGCACAGCAGTGAAGCCGTTTTCAAGATAGCTGTTATGATCTTCCTGCATGGCGTGGGCGGTATAGGCAATAATCGGCAGCTCCGGGCAGCGGGATGCAAGTCCGCCTCTGATGGCCCGACACACATCGATGCCGCTGAGATCCTTGAGGCTTATGTCCAGCAGCACCAGATCGATCCCTCTTCCGCTATCCAGTGCGATCCGAATGCACTCAGTACCATTGTCGACCTCAATAATGCGAAAAGGAAGACCGTTCAGGAATGCACAGATCAACTTGCGGTTCAGCAGGTTGTCGTCACACAGCAGTATGGTGCGGCAAGCGTTACTCTTGTCCATGAACTTTCCTTGCGCTCTTTGCATTAACAAGCGGCAGCACCAGGGTAAAGGCACTACCCAGACCGGGTCCGTCACTGGCGGCCCAGATTGTTCCATGATGCAGTTCCAGAAGCCGCTTGCACAACGTAAGACCCAGGCCGGTCCCTTCAAATTCACGGGTAGTAGAATTATCTGCCTGTTCAAAAGGCCTGAAAATACGTTCCAGATTGTCTTCCGAAAGACCAATCCCGCTGTCTTTGACACTGATCTGCAGATAATCTCCTGTCTGTGCCGCAGAATCACACATCTGCTCTTTGGCCTGCTCAGGAAGCAAGGCATGGGGAATCCCGCCGGAAACTCTAACCAGGATATTGCCGCCACCCGGTGTGAACTTTACGGCATTGGATAGCAGGTTATACATGACCTGTTTCAGTTTACGTTCATCGAGTCGAAGCACAGCAGGCAGTGCGGGGCTGATGTCAAGACCAAGCTGCACATTCCGTTCGGCGGCCATCTCTTTGAGCATGGTCAAACTGTTTTTGAGCAGCACAACGATATCTGCATCACTAATATGCAGCTCCATCTTGTCCGCCTCCACCTTGGAGAGGTCAAGGATATCATTGATCAGCTCCAGCAGATGTTTGCTGCTCTGGAATACATAGCCCAGGTATTCCTGCTGAATTTCGTTGAGGGGACCAACGCTCTGACCCAACAGAATATCACCGAAACCGATGATTGCATTCAGCGGGGTACGCAACTCGTGGCTCATATTGGCCAGAAAGGCGCTTTTGGCAAGATTG
The DNA here is from genome assembly GCA_035407085.1 of Deltaproteobacteria bacterium. Taxonomy (GTDB): domain Bacteria; phylum Desulfobacterota; class Desulfuromonadia; order Geobacterales; family Pseudopelobacteraceae; genus JBGSQR01. Next base: position 63,322 of record DAONZY010000004.1, read on the forward strand.
GCCGCATCGGCCCGTTTGATGGCCTCCTGCAGCTCCCGGGTCCGTTCATCCACCTTCTGTTCCAGATTGTACATATTGTCGTTAATGATCTGTTTGAAAGCGACACTTTCCATGGCATAGGCCGTGTTCAACAATACAGACGCAAGCGCATTCAATGTGGGCACATCCACTGCTGTCTGACAGCCCGGCAGCAAGCCGGCGAACATGCCCCTGACACGGGTTTTGGTGGCCAGCACCTGCAGTATCAAGATCCGGTCGGCGTGGCTGGAAGGCATGATGACAGGATGGTTGTGATTAAGGGCCCAGGCAAAACTGCCATCAAAGATGCGCTCATCCACCTCCAGCTCGATATCCTGATGACTTGATTGCGGCACGCACTCAACCAGATCAAAACTGTTATCCTCGTCATTCACCAGAAAGGCCATGCCGCTAAAGGGCAAAAGTCGCCTGAGCTGCTGAAAAGTGGCTCTAAAGATCGGTCGGGTACCGCTTTCATTGACCAGTTCGTCTTGAAAATCACGGCTTGAGGCCAACACATCCAGGAGGGTAAAATAGCGCTGGTTGCAATCTTCCAGGTAATGGTTGCGTTCCCGAAGCAGGGACAATTCCCGCTGCATATCATCATACCCGGTTGTCATGACAGGCTGGAACCGAAAACCGTATCAATGATCTCATGCATCTGACTGTCAGCCTGGGTGATGATGGTTGAGAGCATGCTGACCGGGATATCAAGCCTCTCCCAGGCATCAGCATCCAGCGGCGGGACATGGGACTCGCCGCTGAACCCGGCCTGCATGGCATGGGTGATCAGGTCTGCCACATGCAGCAGGGATGCCCCGACCGGATGGACAGTCGACAAACCTGGCGCATGGTGCCGCGCCACCGGTTCGGCAACGCTCTGGGGTATCTTCCACTTCTTCAACAATTCTCCACCAACATCAGCATGATCAAACCCCAGCAGATCCTGCTGCACCAGATACTGTGGCTGACCGCTTGAGCGGTTTTCTTCAATGATATCGCACATTATACGGGGCATGCTTGTGAACAGCACCAGTTGCCCCACATCATGCAGCATACCGGCAACAAAAAAGCGCTCCACATTGGGCTCCCTGCGGCAAGTGGCCAGCGCCCTGGCGACAATTCCGCAGGTAATGCTGTGTTGCCAGAAAGAGGTCATGTTGATCAGCTCTTCTGGTATGCCCTTGAAAACGCCTATCACGGAAACGGCCAGCGACAGGTCGCGCAACTGCTGGGTTCCGATGATGGTGGCAGCGCGGGTAATAGTATCAATATTCCTGTGGTAGCCGAACATCGGGCTGTTGGCCAGCTTGAGGATGCGGAAACATAGCCCCTGGTCCTCGGAGATGATCTCCGTAATATCGGCAAACGATGCCCGGGGGTTGTTGATGGCCTGGGTCAGCCGATCGTGGATCAGCGGCAGCGAGTAAACCGTTGATGCATTGTCGATGATGGTTTCAAGATCAGGCCTGGAGCGAGGCATTGGAAACCTTTCTGGCGGCGCAAAGCCGGAACAGCTCCACCATGGCAGGATGCTGCATATCAACATTCCTGAATAACGGTTTCAATTCATCTTCGGCGGCCTTGACATCGGACTGATCCACAATCTCCATCGTATTTTCCGTTTCAACCATGCTTTCCTGGCCGGCGATATCAACCAGCCTCACCCCCCAGGTCATGAACATGCGGATATGGCGCGCACTCAGCACAGTATCAGCCTCAAGCAGCAGACGTCCGCTGCGATCCACCACATCGCCTGCCAGCACCATGCCTTCGGACAGTTTATCAATTGAAACCAGACCCATGATCGCGTCCCTGTTTATGATGATTTAACCCATTGCTATAATTATTGCAAAGCAGTACGTGTGAGTTTATCACAAGAAATCGCACCATGTAACATGTAGGAGCCATAAAGCATAAAATTGATGTTGGTCATGTAATTCTATCCGACGAGAAGGCAGAATAGCAAACATGGAAACGTTCACAGGCCCACAAATCAAGGATATACGGCTGCTCGGCAAATTTATGGAGGTCTATTGCCTGGGGCGCCACGGCCTGATTGAGCGGAGACATATCAGACACCCCGCTTTGAACAGACAGAGGCTGCTATGCCCGGATTGCGCGGATCTGCTTCTTTATGCAATAAAGCGGCGGATCATGTGTCCGTTCAAGGATAAAAAGCCCAGCTGCAAACACTGCACTGTTCATTGCTATGCCGCTATCGAAAGGGAACACATCCGGCAGGTCATGGCGTATGCGGGCAGAAAGCTGCTTTTGCAGGGCAGGCTTAAATACCTGTGGCACTATTTTTTCTGAACACCAAAACATGAAGGAGTGGGACCATGCTAAGAAAAATTGTAAAAATTGACCCAGAAAAATGTAATGGCTGCGGGCTCTGTGTGCCATCATGCGCGGAAGGCGCCATCAAAATCATCAATGGCAAGGCTGTGCTGGCAGCAGACAATCTTTGCGACGGACTGGGCGCCTGCCTGGGAGACTGCCCGCAGGGGGCCATCACCATTGAGGAGCGCGAGGCGGATGCGTTTGACGAGGCAGCCGTGGACAAACATCTGGCCGCCCAGGAACGTCCTGCTCCGCCACATCAGCATGCAGACCCGCCTGAAGCTGCACCTCACCAGCATGCGCATGGTCACGGTGGCTGCCCCGGCACACGGGCCTTAAGCTTCAGTCTGCCTCAACAGCAGACCACATGTGAACCGGCAGGCAGCAGGCAGAGCCAGCTTGGCCAGTGGCCGGTACAACTGCATCTGGTTTCCACCACCGCATCATATTTCCAGGGAGCTGATCTGCTGATCACCGCCGATTGCGTGCCAATAGCCTATGCCGGTTACCACGATGATTTCCTTAAGGGAAAAGCTGTAGTGATGGGTTGCCCCAAACTGGATGACAACCAGTTCTATCTGCAAAAATTGACTGAACTGTTCACCCGGTCGGACATCAAGAGCATAACCGTGTTGCGGATGGAGGTGCCCTGCTGCGGCGGCATTGGCATGGCTACCCGGCAGGCCATGGCGGCCTGCGGCAAGAACATCCCTTACCGGGAGGTGACCATCGGTATCCAGGGCAAGATAATATCGTAGCTTGTGTCCGTTGTCCGGGGATCCGGAACCGGGAACCAAAATCCCTGTTTGCAAAACAGTCGAAAACTGATATCAGAAAGGTATGAAAACCGCGTGTATCGAGATTGTCAAAACTGATATAACCACCCTGGCGGTCGACGCCATAGTCAATGCCGCCAACAAGTCGCTGCTTGGCGGTGGCGGAGTGGATGGCGCCATCCACTGGGCCGCCGGGCCGGAACTGCTGACCGAATGCCGGAATCTGAAAGGCTGCGAAACCGGCGATGCCAAAATCACCAAGGCCTACCGTTTGCCGGCCAGACACGTCATACACACAGTCGGCCCAGTCTGGCATGACGGCACCCGTCGTGAAGCTGAGCTTTTGCGTTCCTGCTATATCAACTCCTTCCGTCTGGCCCGTCAGTACAACCTTCGCAGCATCGCCTTTCCTGCCATCAGCTGCGGAGCCTACGGCTTTCCGCTGCTCAAAGCCACCCGCATCGCCCTTTCGGTAGCACGCGAAGAAGCTGCCAGCGGCGATCTGGATCGCATCGTCTTTGTCCCTTACAATGACGAGGTACTGGCCGTCTACCGCGAAGTTGCAACAGAACTGGGTTTAAGCGTCTAATCACTCCCCAATTACAGGCCACTGGAGCAGCATTATGATCGAACTGCTACGCAGCATCCCCGGCCCCCAATTTCTGATCATCTTCCCACTGCTGGTCGTCACTGGCATCGTTGCCGGCAGGCTGATCAACAACGCATCCTCAACCGGGTTTCGCATGCCGGAACCTTCTTCATTTCCCCCCTCCACCATCGCCGCCTTGCGCGGCGACTGGCAACTGGTACTTAAAACCGCCATCTTCGGCCTTTGGCAGAAAGGCGCCATCGAGCTCATTCCCGATCCGCAGGCCAACATGGGCAAGGTGCTGCGCATACTGGGCAAGGAGCTGACGCTTAATATCGGCAAGGATAACAATATGCTGCTCAGGCGCGCCGAAGGTGCCGTCGCCCCAACAGACCGACTGGAAATGGCGGTCTGGAAATTCCTCTCCAAACCTCGCAAGCCGGACGCGTTCTTCAAGGATGGCACCCTGCAGTCATTTGTGCAGACAACTGCAAAACAGGCCAGCCTGGAGCTGGAGCGCAAAGGTCTGATCCGCTCTGCAGAACAGCGCAGAAGGGCCTGGGTAGTTTTCTCGCTGCTGTTTTTTTTCGTGATGGGCACCGGCATAACCAAATTCATACTGGGCATCATGCATGGCCGACCAGCCGGATTCCTGCTGCTGATGCTGCCGGCCGCTGTAATCGCATTTGCTGTGGCGCTCAACCCGGCTGAAAAACTGACACCGCTTGGCAAACAGTTTCTCAAACGTATGGAGCAGCATTTCGAATGGCTGAAAGAGGCGGTCAAAGGCCATGAGAAACCCGCCGTAGACACGGCCTACGCCTTTGCCATCTTCGGAACCAGTGTACTGGCCGGCACCCTGCTGTATGCCGGCTTCAGCGATGCCTTCCCTGGCCGTAGCGACAACAGCGGCTGTGGTGGCAGTTCCTGCAGCGGTGGCGGCTGCAGCGGAGGCGGTTGCGGGGGTGGCGGCGGTTGTGGCGGATGCGGGGGCGGGGACTGATTCGTTGACCGTGTCTGTTTACCGTCAACCGTAATTCATGTTATTGCCGCCGCGCGTGTCCGTTGACCGTTGGCATTGTATATTGAAAGGCAGGTAGTATGCTGATTGAAGAAATGGATGTATTTAAACTTGCGCACGAATTGACCCTTGAAGTGTATACAAAAACTGCCGGCTTCCCAGACAGTGAGAAATATGGACTTGTAAGCCAGATGAGGAGGGCCGCCTCCTCAATCTGCATGAACCTTGCGGAAGGCGCCCACCGGTTCGGGACAAATGAGTATAGGCACTTTATCGGCATATCCAGAGGCTCTTGCGGTGAAATTAAGTACCAGCTGCGGCTGGCTTACGACCTTGCGTATCTTGTTGAAACAGATTGTAGAGAACTGACTGAACGCTATGAGCGTGTCAGTAAAATGCTCACCAAACTGCATTCCTCCTTGAAATAGCAGTGGAATCCATCAATCAAACAGTAACAGACACGGTCAACGGACACGGTCAACGTTCTTTATTACTCCAATGGCACCTGACCGAACGCTGCGACCATGCCTGCACGCACTGCTATCAGGGCAATCCGCCCGATGATATCTCCCACGATGCCCTGCTGAACATCCTTGAGCAGTTTCGCGCTCTTGTCAGGCGCTTCCGTGCCGCTAGCACTTCACGCATCCCAGCCCATATCACCGTCACCGGCGGAGAGCCTCTCCTACGTTGCGACTTCTTTGACCTGTTGGAGCGTTTCCACAGTCTGCGGCGCGAGTTCAGCTTTGCCATCCTGACCAACGGTTCCATGATAGATGAAACGACGGCACAGTGCTTGTCCCGACTGAAGCCCGGATTCGTGCAGGTCAGCATGGAGGGCAGTCCGTCAACCCATGACAGCATTCGCGGTGCGGGGGATTACGCGCGCGTCGTGAATGCCATAAAATGTCTAAAAAGAGCGGGAGTGCCGGTGCTGGTTTCGTTTACAGCGCACAGAGGCAATTTTCGCGAGTTTGCCCATGTGGCAGATATCGGGCGTAAACTGGGGGTCAGGCGGGTCTGGGCCGATCGCTTCGTGCCCGTCGGCGGGGCAGCTGGTCAGCGTGAAATGGTGCTTTCGTCCGCGGAGACAGATGAACTGCTGGCGATCATGTCCCGATCACGCAAAAAACGTTATATACTCCCCTGCAGCACAGAAATTGCCATGCAGCGCGCCCTGCAGTTTCACGCCGGCGATGGCCGTCCTTACCGCTGCCAGGCTGGCAATGAGCTGATCACGGTCATGGCAGACGGAACACTGGTTCCCTGCCGACGCATGCCGGTTCCGGTCGGCAGTCTGCTGCAAAACTCCCTGGAGGAACTCTATCTTGAAAGCCCGCTGCTGCGGCAGTTGCGTGAGGAATACTTGCCTGAGGGTTGTGAAAGCTGTTTTTACAATCAAGCCTGCCGTGGCGGTCTGCGTTGCCTGGCCTATGCCATGAGCGGCGCCTTCAATACAGCTGATCCGGGGTGCAGTTGGGTGAAGCCGTGATTAAAAACGTGTCCGTAATGTTTTTCATGGCTTGAGTTGTAAATAGAATAACGGTCCTCGGTCAACGGACACGGTCAACAGTCGTTATCAATATTGCCGCATGATGTCTGCTGGTGTATATTGTTACCATTGATACCAGCAAGGAGTGCTCTCCATGAGAAGTAAGCAATTAGGTCTCAGACTTGATGAAACCGATAGTATGAACCTGAAGCGGATAGCCCAGCTTGAAGGGCGTAATGAACAGGATGTACTTCGTGATTCGTTACGGATGTATGTGCGTAACTCCGACGAGCAGAAAGCATTTGTTGAATCGGTGGAACGCGGCTGGTACGAGCTTCATTCCGGTGTAGGCACTGTTGTTGCTGAAGATGACACCTTTTTTGAATCTGTCAAGAAAGAGCTTCGGAATGGCAAAACGTTCGCTTAAGCGCTCTCTGGAATATCAGGCAAGAGTCAGACACTATGCTGGCAATTTGGCTGAGCGTTATCGGCTTGAGGTTGCAGATGCTTTCCTGAAGCGCATAGAATCCTCTGAAAAATTGCTATGCGAAAACAGTTTTGCCGGTACCGATGCTCCCTATCTGCTTGCGGGCCGACAGGTAGTGCTGAAAGAGTTGTACATTGATTCCGGGCCAGTCAAATACTGTATCATCTATGAGGTGACGGAAGAATATGTAGGGCTAGTTTCATTGTGGCACGGAGTTGGCTCACGAAAATCGGATATGTTGGTCAGGTTGTGGGCGATGCATTGAACCGCTTGCTGGATGCCTACACAAAGCAGATTGTGATTCATGATTCAGTATCCGGCTTTCCGAGTGGAGAAGATCACAAAGAACAGTTCACTGCGACGCGTACAACCTTTTCATAATAATTAGAGACTTAGGAGACTTTATATTGAGTAACCTTGTTGCTGTGCTTGCAAAGATTTTGCACCCATTGAGTGCAGTAATTACTGCTGCTGCATTACTATGCAGTATTATTGGTTTTTACTTTTTGCGTCGAAATCACCCAAGATTTGCGTTGTACTCTATAAGCTCATTAATACTTGGTTTGGGGCTTTGGGTGCTTAGCTCAACAGTGGATCTTGCCATGCAAGACCGTGCACATGATTTTGGACGATCTTTCAACTCGGCATTTTCAAGAAAAGACCACCCTAAAAAGTTCATGTTTTCAATAGGTTTTTATGCATGTTTAGGAGTTGCAGGGACCGCATTTGGATTGTGGGGCATATTTGTTATAAAAAGAAAAAAGACGATCAGTTTCAATCCATAGGCTGTTTTCCCGCTTCACTTCCCCCACCCCCCTGCCGATAAAAAGGCATGGAGGATGCCATGAAAATCTCCGACGTTATTACCATTACCAACCCTGCCACCAGATTTCCGACCCATCCAGAGAAACCGCCGATTGTTGAAAATCCTGCCGTGCAGGACAAGCTTGAAATATCCGAGTCTGTGCAGCGGCAGATCGACCGCATGGAGCAGGGCAACGAGGCTTTGAAACAGGCGGTGATCCAGTCCCGCCAGTCCATCCGCAGCGCTGCTGCGGAACGGGTGTCATATGCCAAAGAGTACCTGCGTGTGCTGGCATCCATGTCGCTGCCCGGGGACCGTGGCGCGGCCAGCGAAGCGGCCCGCATGGCCCGCGAGATAAAAAATGCCGCCGCGGATTTCCGGGGCAGCATTAACGATGAAGAGCTGACAGATGCACGCTCCGAGATAGCCGGCTTTGCCGACGAGGCGGGCAAGGCTCTGAAGATAGCCAAGGGACTGGTGGAGAGCTATCTGCGCAAACGCAGGCAGGGACAGGACGGCGACGAGGATCTGCGCCGGGAGGTGGACAGCGCCCTGTCGGTTATCCGGGAAATGGTAATGGAGGCCATGCAACCGAAGTAAAGGCGCTGTCCGTGTCAGGCAACCCTTTCAACTATTTGTATTCCGGATGGGACCAGTTGCTCATGGTCGTTTCTTTCCAGACCGTGAGGATGTTGCGCCGAATCTCCTGCTTGCGGTCCGAATAATGCGTGTGCAGCAGGTGATGGGACGTTTCCGACAGCGGCTGTTCCAGGTAACTTTCGTACAGTTTTTTGATCAGCGGGTTGTTGTGCGACTGCCGCACCCGGCTGTTGCGATCCAGCTTGTAGAGTGCCTCGCAGCGGGCCTTGATCGATTCGCGGTAACTCTTTTTTGCGCGCGTCTGGCCGCCGCCGCCCATGCATCCGCTGGGACAGGCCATTACCTCGATAAAGTGATAATCAACAGTGCCGGCCAGCACCGCCTCCGCCACCTGACGCGCGCCCTTGATGCCGTGGGCCACGGCCACCCGCACCTCGCCGATCTCACCGCCCAGATTGATGGCCGCCTCCCTGACGCGCTTCATCCCGCGCACTTCCACAAGATCAATTCCGGGTAGTTCACTGCCGGTCACGACATAATGCACGGTTCTCAGGGCCGCTTCCATCACACCGCCGGTGGCGCCAAAGATGGCGGCCGCGCCGGAATATGAGCCCATCAGCGGATCATCGAAACGATCACCCGCGTCCTCCAGTCGGGTCAGATCAATGCCCTCCCTTTTCAGCAGACGGGCAAACTCTCTGGTGGTTAGGACCGCATCCACATTGGCTACGCCGTTGTGGCTGAATTCCGGACGCAGGGCCTCGCCCTTTTTGGCGGTGCAGGGCATGATCGAGACCACCCGCATGCGGGCGGGCTCGACCTTCATGTTGGCAGCCAGATAACTTTTGGCCACTGCCCCCAGGCACTGCTGGGGCGACTGGGTGGTGGAGATGTTGTCCAGCAGCTGGGGATAGTTTTTCTCTGCAAAATTGACCCAGCCGGGGCAGCAGGAGGTGAACATGGGCAGCTTGCCACCATTTGCAAGACGGTGCAGCAGCTCCGTGCCCTCCTCCATGATGACCAGGTCGGCGGCAAAGTTGGTATCCAGCACCACGTCCGCCCCCAGCTTTTTCATGCCGGCAATCATCTGGCCTTCAACAATGCTGCCCTGTGGCAGACCGAACTCCTCTCCCAGGGCGACCCGGGTGGCCGGGGCAAACTGGAAAACCGTAATAAGGCCGGGATCGTAGAGGTAATCAATGACCTTCTCAATATCATCCGCCTCGGCCAGCGCGCCAACCGGGCATACCAGGATGCACTGGCCGCAGGAGACGCAGCTGGAATTGCCCAGCGGCAGGCTGTTGCGCACGCAGATCTCGCCCTGCAGCCCGCTGTTGCGGTAAACCAATGCGTCAACCCCCTGTACTTCACGACACACAGTGACGCAACGCATGCAGCGGATACATTTGTCCATTTCGCGCTTGATCGCCGGCGAAGATGTGTCGCGGGTGCGTTTGTTGAAAAACTCGGGGTAGTGAAAACGGGTCTTGTCCAAGCCGACGAACTGGGCCACATCCTGCAGTTCGCAATCCCCGTGGCGGCTGCATACGGCACAGTCCTGATTGTGGTCAGCCAGAATCAGCTCCACCTGGCGGCGCTGCATGGCACGCGCCCTGGGGGTGCGGGTAAACACCTCAATACCGTCTTCCATGGGGGTGTTGCAGGATGTAACCATATGGGTCTTTTCGCTTTTGTTGCGGCGAATCTCCACCAGACAGACCCGACAGGTGCCTGGCGCATGGCTCAAATCCTGCATTTCACACAGGGTCGGTATGAAATGCCCGGCCCGGCGCGCGGCGCTCAGGATGGTCTCGTTTTCACTGAACTCGATTGTCTGCCCATTGATGGTGCCTTGCAGCATGTCAAATACCCCTTAACGTTCGGTAATAATAGAGTAAATGCGATAACAACGCATACAGCGCCCGGCCTCGTGGTATGCCTCTTCCAGCGAGATGGATTTTTCGACTTCGTCAAAGATGACACTGCGCTGTTCAGGGTCAAGCTCCTCAACCTCAACGCGATAACTGTTGAGCACAGGAATCTCGACCCAGTCGCTGTTCATCTTTTCAAATGCATTGACCAGTTCACGCATCCTTTTCAGCGGATAGAAACGCGAACGACCATGGACCAGGTAGTCCTCGATATTTTTGGAGGCCTTGAGACCCTGGGCCATGGCCTGGATCAGGGTGGCCGGGCCGGTTGCACAGTCGCCACCGGCAAAGACCCCCTTGCAGGAGGTTTTAAGGGTCATGGGATCCACATCGATCTCACCCCAGCGGCCCAACCTGAGGGCATCACCCTCAGAAATAGATCTGGTATCAACCTGTTGACCGATGGCAGAGATGACCACATCGAAACCTTGAATCCACTCGCTACCCTCATGGGGATAGATGTTGCGATTACCGCGCTCGTCCGGTTCGCCCTTCTTCATCCGGGTCAATTCCAAGGCATTCACCGTTCCGTTGCCGGAGATAATCCGCTTGGGGTGGGTCAAAAAGTGAAAGACCACCCCCTCATGCACGGCATCTTCCACCTCCTTGCAATCAGCCGGCATATCTTCCTGTTCGCGGCGGTAGATAACGTGCACCTCCGCCGCGCCCAGACGCAGAGCGGATCGGGCACAATCCATGGCGGTGTTGCCGCCACCCACCACCGCAACAGTTTTACCGGCCAGCACCGGTCCTGACTGTTCCTGACAATGGCGGCTGACATCCAGCAGAAAATTAACGCCGGTCTCATAGCCGGACAGCCCTTCATCTTCACCCGGTATGCCAATCAGCTTGCCGCTGTGGGTACCGATGCCGAGAAATACCGCCTTGTAGCCCTGGGCAAAGAGATCCTGGATTGTAAATTCGCGCCCCAGCCGGCGATTGTAAAAGATATTGCCACCCAGGCTTTGGATAATGCCGGCTTCCTTGTGCAGGATCTCTTTGGGCAGCCGGTATTCCGGAATACCCTGGTCCGCCATACCGCCCGGACGGTCTCTGGCCTCGAAGACATCCACCGGAAACCCCTCGATCAACAGACTGTAGGCCGCTGTCAGGCCGGCCGGACCGGCGCCGACAACCGCCACCTTCAGTTCAGGCGGTTTGGGATCCTTGACCATCTCCGGCGAGAACCATTTTTCAGCCACAGCGTCGCGATATTCGGAGACGAAGCGCTTGAGCACCCTGATGCCCACCGGTGCATCCACCTGTTTGCGGCGGCAGGCCAGCTCACAGAAACTGACGCATACCCGCCCGCAGGTGCCGACCAGCGGATATTTCTGCAGGATCACCCCCAGAGAGCTGGTGAAACGGCCATCCTTGATGTAGTCAATGTATCTGGGGATATCCAGCTTGATCGGACAAGCCTCGATGCAGGGCGCGGTGACGTAGGTTTGACCGGCCTGACGTGCAGCCGGGCCGTTTTCACGGGCTGAGGCAATATTGGCCTCCAGTTCGTCCCGGAAAGACCGTATCACCTCCAGCAGCGGCCACATGGCAGTCTGTCCCAGACCGCACATGGAGGTATTCTGCATATGCTCGGCCTGCTCAAATAGCTCATCCAGGGTGCCTTCATCGCCGGCTCCCATACTCAATTCATGCATGAGCGTGCTGATAATGCGGGTACCGACCCGGCAGGGGGTGCATTTGCCGCAGGATTCATTGGCCGCCACATCCACATACTGCAGCAGGGCATCCAGCAGATTCACATCCCGTTCAAAGATAAAAAAGCCCTTGCCTGAAAAAAAGGCCTTGATCTGGTTACCGGGATGCAGCTCGTCAAACTCCTTGAATTCCTGCGCCTCTTCGATCTCGAAAAGACTGCGCCCACGGTTGTCGATGATTGAGCCGTTCCAGCTTCCAAACAATATTCTCGCCATATTGACCTCAAACTCTTTTTATCGCTGCCCACTTCGGCATCCGGAGCGCCGGAATATACACCGTCGGGCCGGCAAGTCGCTTTATCCAAGCATCAGCTACTGATTTATCAGAATAAACCTCTAAAAAATAGAACGCAATTATAAAACGAGAAACATGTTGCCATATCAGCATGTTATAGGGCTGATCGCAAACCATTCAGCCATCCCACACGTTGCGCCTGACCTTTTCATACGCCAGCCGGCTGGCCGGAAGCGGCGCCGGCGATTCGGCCGGATAGCCAATGGCAATCATGCACTCCACGCGGATGCTTTCCGGCAACCCAAGCGCCTTGCGCAGATATTCCTCTGCCGACATATCGGCATCGTGTCGTCTGTTCCTGACCTGCGCCCAGCAGCTGCCCAGCCCCAGCGAGCAGGCCACATATTGCAAAGTGATGGCGGCAATCGAGCAGTCCTCCACCCACACATCGGACTTGCTGTCGTCGGCGCAAATAACAACGGCCAGTGGCGCATTGGCCACAAACTCGGAACCATGCTCTTTGGCCGCCGACATCTTGCCGATCAGCTCCCGGTCATCAACTACGATGAACTCCCAGGGATTGTTACCCCGTGACGTGGGTGCCCGCAGCAATGCCTCCAACATCAGATCGACCGTTTCCGGTGCCACCTCTTCGGCAGTAAACATGCGTATGCTTCTTCTTTTGCGCAACAGTTCCAGCATGATGCATTCCTCCGAAAGATGACTAAAGAGGTCAGTTGCCCTGTTTCATCTGCTTGCCGATCTGCCAGGCCTGCCCCAAATACTGCCCCACACCGTAATAGCCG
>DAONZY010000005.1:0-69869 GCA_035407085.1 Deltaproteobacteria bacterium
TGCCAGGTGACAACGTGGCAGTAACCGTAAACCTGATCACCCCCATCGCCATGGATGAAGGCCTGCGTTTCGCAATTCGCGAAGGTGGTCGTACTGTTGGCGCCGGCGTCGTTAGCTCAATTATTGAATAGAAATTTCGCGGACCAAACGGTCTGTATCTGCTTAGAGGATCAACAATATGAGAGATATCATTACCCTGGGTTGCACTGAGTGCAAGCAGAAGAATTACACAACAACAAAAAACAAAAAAACTATTCCAGGCAAGCTGGAACTTAGCAAGTACTGCCGCTTTTGCAGAAAGCACACTCCCCACAAGGAGACAAAGTAGTCAGTTGCTCAGGCTTGCAGGCCAGTAGCTCTAACGGCTAGAGCACCGGTCTCCAAAACCGGGTGTTGTGGGTTCGAATCCCTCCTGGCCTGCCATTTTACCTGAGTGGCACCTGTTGTGACGGTGTGTAACAGAGTCAGCATGATTGCTCACAAGTCTGCTGTCAGGAGAAAACTGTGCAAAAAGTAAAAGACTTTCTTGAGTCTGTAAAAGCTGAGCTTGCAAAGGTTACCTGGCCGACGCGCAAAGAAACGGTTTCAACTACTGGTGTGGTGATTGTAATTGTGTTGCTGATTTCGCTTTTTTTGGGGACATGTGACATAGTTCTGGCCAAAATGTTGCGCCTGGTGCTGGGATAAAGGAATATTTATGTCCAAAAAGTGGTACGGTGTTCACACATATTCCGGATTTGAGAACAAGGTTAGGCTTAACCTGCTCGAGCGGATCAAAAACGAGGGTATGGAGGAGCTTTTTGACGAGATAATGATCCCGTCGGAAACCGTGGTAGAGCTTAAAAAAGGCGAAAAGAAGACTTCCTCAAGAAAATTTTTCCCTGGTTATATTCTGGTTAAGATGGAACTTAGTGATGATACTTGGCATATTGTCAAGGAAACATCTAAAGTAACAGGTTTTGTCGGTGGTAATACACCCTTTCCGATTCCTGATGAAGAGGTGGGCAAGATTACCAGGCGTATGGAAGAAGGGGCCGAAAAGCCGAGACCTAAGGTGCTGTTCGAGGTTGGTGAGACGGTCAGGGTTGTGGATGGACCATTTCTTAATTTCTCTGGTGTTGTTGAAGATGTTAAGCCGGACAAGGGCAAACTGCGCGTAACGGTTACAATTTTTGGCAGGGCAACGCCGGTGGAGCTAGAGTTTATGCAGGTGGAAAAGAACTAATTAAATTGCCGGGTCGCATGACATAGGCATTGGACACAAAGGAGCACCATAATGGCAAAGAAGATAACAGGTTATATCAAATTGCAGATCCCTGCCGGCAAGGCGAACCCTTCACCGCCAATCGGTCCGGCGCTTGGTCAGCACGGCGTCAACATCATGGAGTTCTGCAAGGCGTTTAACGCCAAAACGCAGGCAGATGATGGCTTGATCACCCCTGTGGTGATTACCGTCTATGCAGACCGTTCTTTCTCATTTATTACCAAGACCCCGCCTGTGCCGGTTCTTATCAAGAAGACGCTTGGAATAGCCAGTGGTTCGGCTGTCCCCAACAAGACAAAGGTTGGCAAACTTACCAAGGCACAGGTAGAGGCGATAGCAAAGCAAAAAATGCCAGACCTCAATGCTGCTTCGCTTGAAGCTGCCATGAAAACAGTTGAGGGTACTGCCCGTTCGATGGGCATTGATATCGTCTAAAAATAATTCTTTACGATATAGAGAGGTTGCAACATGTCTAAGACAGGAAAGAAACATGCCTCGGCATCAGAAAAGATCGACAGGACGAAGGTGTACACCGTAGCTTCTGCTCTTGATGTAGTAAAGCAGACTGCATTTGCAAAATTTGACGAAACCGTCGACGTTGCTGTACGTTTGGGTGTTGATCCGCGACATGCCGACCAGATGGTTCGAGGTGCAGTTGTTCTGCCAAACGGATTGGGCAAGGATGTTCGTGTGCTTGTTTTTGCCAAGGGTGAAAAGGAAAAAGAGGCGCTTGATGCAGGTGCGGATTTTGTCGGTGCTGATGACCTTGTTGCCAAGATACAGGAAGGATGGTTTGAATTTGATACGGCCATTGCAACTCCTGACATGATGGGTGTTGTTGGCAAAATTGGTAAGCTGCTTGGACCACGTGGATTGATGCCAAACCCGAAGGTTGGCACGGTAACTTTTGAGGTTGGTCGGGCTGTAAAGGAGTCCAAGGCTGGCAAGGTTGAATTCCGTGTTGAAAAGGCCGGTATAGTGCATGCTCCAGTTGGCAAGGTTTCTTTTGAGGCTGAAAAACTCAAGGGCAATCTGTTGGCGCTCGTTGAAGCGTTGGTCAAAGCCAAGCCGTCTGCTGCCAAGGGCATCTATATTAAGAAGATCTCCCTATCTTCTACGATGGGCCCTGGTATTAATCTTGATGTCAGTGATGTGACTTCACAGATCTGATTTGATCATATAGCCAAAGTTAAAGACAGCAGGTGTTAAGTAACTTAATCTGCACATCATGTGGACCTGCCGAGACTTGGGTGCCGCGATATACGTCGCGTTTCCTGACTTTGGCCGGGGTATTGCCCCATAAACCAAAAGAAAGGAGGAAGACGCTTGAACAAGGACAATAAGCAGGAACTGGTTAACCAGATGCATGACAGTCTTTCAAAGGCAAAGGCTGTGTTTCTCGCTGATTTTCGCGGCATGACAGTTGGGCAGGCCACCAGTCTGCGCAATGAATTGCGCGGAGCTGCTGTAGAGTACAAGGTGTTTAAGAATACTTTACTTGATCTGGCAGCCAAAGGTACGGATGTAGAATGCATTAGTCCTTACCTTGCCGGGCCGACCGCGATAGCCATTTCTTATGATGATCCGGTCAGTGCCGCCAAAGTGCTCAGCAAATTTGCAAAAGATCCGCAAAGCAAGCTGGTACTAAAAGCTGGTGTGCTGTCAGGTAAGCTGTTGGATGTCAAACAGATTCAGGCTCTGGCCGATCTCCCCTCAAGGGAAGTGCTCATCGCCAAGATGCTCGGCTCCATGCAGGCACCGGCAACGAATTTCGTCGGCGTGCTTGCTGCATTGCCAGGCTCACTCGTTCGTGTGCTTGACGCCATACGGGCTCAGAAATCTGGCAATTAGACGCTTCTACTGTAGTTGAAAACCAAATAAACAATTCCTATATGGAGGAACAACAAATGGCAGAAATTACCAAGCAGGATGTTATCAGCTTTATCGAAAAAATGACTGTGCTCGAACTTGCTGAGCTGGTTAAGGAACTGGAAGACAAATTCGGTGTTTCCGCAGCAGCCCCTGTTGCAGTTGCTGTTGCTGGTCCTGCAGCTGCTGCTGAGCCGGCTGAAGAAAAGACAGAATTTGATATTATTCTTAAGGCTGCTGGCGCCAATAAGATCAATGTCATCAAGGTTGTGCGTGCCCTTACCAGTCTTGGTCTCAAAGAAGCCAAGGACCTGGTTGATGGTGCTCCCAGCCCTGTGAAGACCGGCGTATCCAAGCAGGAAGCAGAAGACGCCAAGAAACAGCTTGTTGAAGCTGGCGCAGAAGTAGAAATCAAATAATTGTATTTATCCATAGCAGTTGAAAGCCAAGGTCGCCTGGAGCGGCCTTGGCTTGTCCTGTTTGGGCAGTTCTCTCTCACTATATTATATCTGTAATTCCAGCCGGTTAGCCCTTTTCGGCCGGATGTCGCCACGATAATCGCCAAAGGAGAAGCTATGGCTTATTCGATCGCCAATAACCACCTGTTGCGGAAAAACTTCGCAAAAATTAAAAATATAATTGATATTCCCAACCTCATTGACATCCAGAAGAATTCTTACATGCGCTTTCTACAGCAGGAAGTCGCTCCAGAAGACCGGATTAATATAGGGCTTGAAGCGGTATTCAGAAGTGTGTTTCCGATTAAAGACTTCAGTGAGAGCGCCTCACTAGAGTATGTCTCCTATTCCCTTAGCAAACCGAAATATGATGTTGTCGAATGTCATCAGAGGGGCATGACCTTTGCTGCTCCGATGAAGGTCAAGGTACGGCTGGTGGTCTGGGATTCCGGCAAGGAAACAGGAATCAGAGCAATCAAGGATATCAAGGAGCAAGAGGTTTATTTTGGCGAAATTCCGCTGATGACTGAAAACGGAACCTTTATTATTAACGGTACCGAAAGGGTTATTGTTAGCCAGTTACATCGCTCTCCGGGCGTATTCTATGATCATGACAAGGGCAAAACCCATTCCAGTGGTAAGGTACTTTATTCCGCAAGAGTCATCCCTTATCGTGGATCATGGCTTGATTTCGAGTTTGATCATAAAGATATCCTTTATGTTCGCATAGATCGCAGACGCAAGATGCCTGCTACAGTACTTCTGAAGGCATTGGGTTATTCTGCTGAGCAGTTGCTGAATTATTATTATAAAAGTGAAGTGATAAATATTCAGGGTGAAGTCTACAGCAAATCAATAGATCCCGAGTTGCTGACATTGCAGAAGGCTGTTGAGGATGTCTGCGATGCAAAATCGGGTGAGGTGCTGGTCAAGGCGAATCGCAAGTATACCAAGGCTTCCATCAAGAAAATGATTGACCATGGTGTTGATCGTGTGCCCGTAAACCTGGACGGCATCATCGGACGATTTGCATCGACCGACGTGGTTGATCCGGAAACTGGCGAGGTTTTACTTGAGTGTAACGAGGAGGTTACGGCCGAGAAGCTAGAGGAAATTAAATCCCGCGGTGTGACTGCTCTTAAACTGCTGTTCATTGACAATATGCATGCGACATCATCTTTCCGTGACACATTGCTGATTGACAAGATCAATGCCAGTGAAGAGGCCTTGATAGAGATTTATCGACGATTGCGTCCGGGTGATCCTCCTACGCTGAAAAGTTCGCAGGCGCTTTTTGAAAATCTGTTTTTTAATCCGGAACGCTACGATCTGTCTGCAGTAGGTCGTTTGAAGCTGAATTTCAAACTTGGACTGAAAGTCTGGCCGGAGTGTACGGTCCTGAATGCGCCATGCATGTTTTCTCAGGAGGATGTGGCAAGCTTTGAGGAGTTTGCCCGCCTGATTGCTGACAAAAGTAATCCGTTGTCACAGATGCTGATGTCGAAAATGCCGACTGACTGTTCCAAAATGATTGCCAAACATGATGCTGCCCAGCCGTTCTCTGAAAAGCAGCGTGAACAGATGATCAAGGAACTGAATAATCTGGTCAGTGATGCTGAACTGCTGAACAGGGACATCCTTTCCAAGCTCAATCTTGACGATAAAACAGTCAGGCTTAATGAACAGATTGATGGGGGCGTTTTTGATGAAAACTGCAAGTCCATCGAACTGTTGCGTCGTAATAGGATGGTGCTTGAGGACGTCTACGCCGATGTGTTGATCAGAAGTCCTAAAAATGACATTCTAGAGATCGTACGTTACCTGATTGACCTTAAAAACGGTCGTGGTGCTATTGATGATATTGACCACCTTGGAAACCGTCGCGTCCGTGCTGTTGGTGAGTTGTTGGAAAATCAATATCATATCGGCCTTGTACGGATGGAACGGGCTATCAAGGAACGTATGAGTCTGCAAGAGGTTGAAAACCTCATGCCGCACGATCTGATAAATTCCAAGCCTGTGTCGGCGGTGGTAAAGGAATTTTTTGGTTCTTCCCGGCTCTCGCAGTTCATGGATCAAACCAATCCACTTTCTGAAGTTACACACAAACGCCGTCTGTCGGCGTTGGGACCAGGCGGACTAACCAGGGAACGTGCCGGATTTGAGGTCCGCGACGTGCATCCGACACACTATGGACGCGTCTGCCCTATCGAAACACCGGAAGGTCCTAATATCGGTTTGATTGCGTCTCTTTCTACCTATGCGCGCATCAATGAGCACGGATTTGTGGAAACCCCATATCGTGTTGTCGAAGAAGGGCGATTGACGAGCGAGGTTCGCTTCTTCTCGGCACTTGAGGAGGAAGGCCATGCAATTGCCCAGGCAAATGCGGAAGTAGACAAGGATGGACGTTTTATCAATGAATATGTGTCTGCTCGCAAGAGCGGCGAATTTATTCTGGTGCATCGAGATGAGATTGAATTGATCGATGTTGCTCCGAAGCAGTTGGTGTCTGTTGCTGCTGCTCTGATTCCTTTCCTGGAGAATGACGACGCCAACCGCGCCCTGATGGGCTCCAACATGCAGCGTCAGGCAGTTCCTCTTCTCCGGGCGGATTCTCCGCTGGTTGGCACCGGCATGGAGCGCATCGTGGCCAAGGACTCGGGTGTTTCCGTGATCGCGCGCCACAACGGAGTGATAGAATCGGTGGATGCTTCACGTATCGTTGTCAAAATCGATGAGAATGAAGATGACGAGGCAGGCACCGGAGTTGATATTTATAACCTGATCAAGTTTGCGAGGTCCAACCAGAATACCTGCATCAACAACAAGCCGGTTGTGAAGGTTGGCGATGTTGTCAAGCGTGGTGACGTGATTGCCGATGGCCCTTCAACTGAAATGGGCGAACTTGCTCTGGGCCAGAACATTGTTGTGGCGTTTATGCCTTGGGGTGGTTACAACTTCGAGGACTCGATTCTGGTTTCGGAGAAACTTGTCAAGGATGACAGGTATACTTCAATCCATATTGAAGAGTTTGAGTGCGTTGCTCGTGATACCAAACTGGGCAAAGAGGAGATCACCTCCGACATCCCCAATCTGGGAGATGAAGCACTTAAAGATCTGGATGAATCCGGTATTATCCGTATTGGCGCTGAAGTTAAACCGGGTGATATTCTGGTCGGCAAGATTACCCCCAAGGGCGAAACCCAACTCTCGCCTGAGGAGAAGTTGCTGCGGGCCATCTTTGGTGAAAAGGCCGGTGATGTCCGCGACACGTCTCTTACTGTGCCGCCCGGTGTGGAGGGCACTGTTATCGGTGCAAAGGTCTTTTCACGCAAGGGAGCAGACAAGGACACCCGTACCGAACTGATCGAGAAGGCCGAAGAAGATAAATTGCGTAAGGATGAACAGGATGAAATTCGTATCATCCGAAACTCTGCTATTGGCAAACTCTGCAAGTTGCTAGCTGGTAAGACCTTGGCTGTAAAGCTGGAAGATGCCCAGGGAAATCCAGTACTTGCCAAGGGTAAGAAAATTACTGAGGATGTACTTAAAACATTGCCGATTGATTGTCTGAGGGCCGTATCGGTAAGTGATGATTTCGATACAGATGAAAAGGTCAGTTACATCCTTGATACGTTGAATCGTCAGATCGATCTGATTCACAGCGTGTTTGAAGACAAGATCCAGAAACTGCGCCGTGGTGACGACTTGCCGCCAGGCGTGATCAAGATGGTCAAGGTTTATATTGCTATCAAGCGTAAGTTGCAGGTCGGTGACAAAATGGCCGGCCGCCATGGTAACAAAGGTGTTGTTTCTAGAATTCTGCCGGAAGAAGATATGCCTTATATGGAGGACGGTCGTCCGGTTGAGATTGTTCTTAACCCTCTGGGCGTTCCATCTCGTATGAACGTCGGTCAGATCCTGGAGACACATCTGGGATGGGCAGCCAAGGGCATTGGCTGGCGCATTGAAGAGATGCTCCAGAAACATGTTTCTGAGGATAACTTGAGAAAGTATCTCAAAGATGTGTATGGTGACACGGAAGTCAGCAAATTCATCGATAAGATGGATCAGGAGGAGTTGCTTAAGGTCTGCCGCAGGCTTCAGCGCGGTGTGCCAATGGCTTCACCGGTTTTCGAGGGCGCCTCGGAAGACCGTATCAAAGATATGCTTGGCAAGGCTGGTTTTCATTCGTCCGGACAAGTAACGCTCTTTGACGGCAGATCGGGTGATGCGTTCAAAAACAAAGTCACCGTGGGTGTTATGTATGTACTCAAGCTGCACCATCTGGTTGATGACAAGATCCATGCCCGCTCCATCGGGCCCTATAGCCTTGTTACTCAGCAACCGCTGGGTGGTAAGGCGCAGTTCGGTGGCCAGAGGCTTGGTGAGATGGAAGTCTGGGCAATGGAGGCATATGGCGCATCCCATGCACTGCAGGAGTTCCTCACCGTCAAGTCGGACGATGTCTCTGGAAGAACGCGTATGTACGAGGCCATCGTTAAGGGCAAGCACACCCTTGAACCGGGGCTGCCTGAGTCTTTCAATGTTCTTATCAAGGAACTGCAGTCACTCTGCCTTGATGTTGAGCTGCTTGAAGGGGATGAAGAGTAGTCATGATACCACCGCATGCGGATCCACCGCATGCGGTTAAGCGTGCCGCAGCTAACCGGTGGCGATTGCCGGTCCGGTAAAGGCGGAGTTCAGAATATACGGAGGAGAGCATCGTGGAAGATTATTTCAGCTTTTTTGATAAACCAAAAGATCCACTCCATTTTTCAGCAATAAGGATTTCCGTTTCCTCTCCTGAGAAAATCAGGGAGCGTTCCCATGGAGAGGTAAAGAAGCCGGAGACGATTAATTATCGAACCTTCAAGCCGGAACGTGATGGCCTGTTTTGCGCGAAGATATTTGGTCCCACCAAGGACTATGAGTGCAACTGCGGTAAATACAAACGCATGAAACACCGTGGTATCATCTGTGAAAAGTGCGGCGTAGAGGTTATTCCATCCAAAGTTCGACGTGAGCGCTTGGGGCATATTGATCTTGCCACGCCGGTTGCTCACATATGGTTTCTCAAGTCGCTGCCATCACGTATTGGCAATCTGCTTGATATTACCCTCAAAGATCTTGAGAAGGTGCTTTACTTTGAGGCTTTTGTAGTAAGTGATCCCAAAAATACTCCGCTTCAATTCTGTGAAGTTATGACGGAGGAAAAATTTCTTAAGGCACAGCAGGAATACGGGTATGATGCCTTTGAAGGAGGCATGGGTGCTGAGGCTATCCGCAACTGCCTGAGAGCAATTGATCTCGATGAGCTATCGGTCAGTCTGCGTAACGAGATGATGGAGTCTGCCAGCGAGGCCAAGCGAAAAAAGACCGCCAAGCGCCTTAAGGTCCTGGAGGCTTTCAAGCTGTCTGGGAATAAACCGGAGTGGATGATCCTGGAGTGTATTCCTGTTCTGCCCCCTGAGCTGCGTCCTCTGGTGCCGCTCGATGGCGGTCGTTTTGCAACATCGGATCTCAACGATCTGTACCGTCGAGTGATTAACCGTAACAACCGGCTTAAGCGGCTGGTGGAGTTGCAGGCACCGGAAGTGATCATACGCAATGAGAAGCGTATGTTGCAGGAGGCTGTTGATGCCTTGTTTGACAACGGACGCCGCGGACGGGCCATAGCTGGTCCCAACAAACGCCCGCTCAAGTCGCTGTCTGATATGCTTAAGGGAAAGTCTGGCCGCTTTCGTCAGAACCTGCTTGGAAAGCGTGTCGATTACTCCGGTCGATCGGTTATCGTTGTTGGTCCTGAGCTTAAATTGCATCAATGCGGCCTGCCGAAAAAAATGGCGCTGGAGTTGTTCAAGCCGTTTATCTACAACAAGCTGGAAGAGCGTGGCTATGTTACCACGATCAAGAGTGCTAAAAAGATGGTGGAGAAAGAACGTCCTGAGGTATGGGACGTGCTGGAAGAGGTGATCAAGGAACATCCGGTCATGCTCAACCGCGCACCGACACTGCATCGTCTTGGCATCCAGGCCTTTGAGCCGGTTCTGATTGAAGGCAAGGCCATCCAGTTGCATCCGCTGGTCTGTACTGCTTTCAACGCGGACTTCGACGGCGACCAGATGGCCGTGCATCTGCCACTTTCAGTGGAGAGCCAGGTTGAGGCTCGCGTATTGATGATGTCAACGAACAACATTCTGTCGCCTGCCCACGGCAAGCCGATCATTGTCCCATCTCAGGATATGGTGCTTGGCGCTTACTATATGACCCGTGACAGATTGTACGCGCCGGTGTTGGATGAAAAGACCGGCAAAGAGATGGTGGACAAGCAGACAGGTTTGCCGGTCTATTGCAAGATTAAGGGTACTGGCAAGGTGTTTTCTTGCCCTGATGAGGTCAGGATCGCCTTTGATGCCGGTGAGGTGGACATGCAGGCCAAGATCCGGGTGCGTATGAAGAATCTTGTGTCCGATGAAAAACCTCAGCTGATTGAAACGACAGTTGGACGCATTATCCTGAGAGAGATACTGCCCGACTCGGTACCGTTCAGTGCCATCAATAAGGCCATGAACAAAAAAGAACTCTCCAATTTGGTGGATACTTGCTACCGTCTGGCCGACAACAAGGAAACGGTGCTTTTGGCAGACAAGCTTAAGGATATCGGATTCAAGTACGCCTGTGTGTCTGGTATCTCCATCTGCCTGGATGACATGGTGATTCCGGAGGGTAAAACCTCGATCATCTCCAAGGCGGATGAAGAAGTCAAAGAGATACAGAACCAGTATACAGAGGGTTTGATTACAGACGGAGAGCGCTACAACAAGGTCATCGATATCTGGGCCAAGGCAACCGAGGATATTGCCAAGGAAATGCTAGACAACCTGTCCAAACAGACATTTATGGTTGAGGGCGAGGGTGTGCAGCAGGAGGCGTCCTTCAATGCCATCCACATGATGGCAGATTCCGGCGCGAGGGGCTCCGCACAGCAGATTCGTCAGTTGGCCGGCATGCGCGGCTTGATGGCGAAACCATCTGGTGAAATCATCGAAACACCGATTACTGCCAACTTCCGTGAAGGCCTGACAGTGCTTCAGTACTTCATTTCAACACATGGCGCTCGCAAAGGCTTGGCTGATACTGCATTGAAGACAGCCAACTCCGGTTACCTGACACGTCGTCTGGTTGATGTTGCCCAGGATGCAATCATTACAGAAGAGGATTGTGGCACACTGGACGGTCTGATCGTCTCTTCTCTCACAGAAGATATCGGTGACCGTATTCTGGGGCGTGTTGCGCTGGAGGATATTCTTGATCCTATTACCGGTGATGTTCTGGTTGAGGCCAACGAAGAGATTGACGAAAATCTGGTCAAAAAGATTGAGGATTCAGGACTTGAAAAGGTAAAGATCCGCTCCGTGCTTACCTGCCAGAGCCGCCGTGGGATCTGCTCCAAGTGCTATGGTCGCGACCTTGCTCGCGGGCATAGTGTGAATCTCGGAGAGGCTGTTGGTGTGATCGCCGCACAGTCAATTGGCGAGCCGGGTACGCAGTTGACAATGCGTACTTTCCATATTGGTGGTACGGCTTCCCGTCATGCAGAGCAGACATCCCTTGAAGCTCGTACAGACGGAAATATCAAGTTCGTTAACCTCAACACCGTTGTGAATGCGGAAGGTCACCACATCGTTATGAATCGTAATGGCGAAGTTGCCGTGGTGGACGAGACCGGACGTGAGCGCGAAAAATACACGGTGGTTTATGGTGCCAAGATCAAGTTTGCTCCGGGCGAGAAGGTTACCCAAGGTGCCAACCTGGCCGAGTGGGATCCGTACACAATGCCGATTCTGACTGAGTTTGGTGGTAAGATTAAGTTCGGTGATATAGTGGAAAGTGTCACCATGGAGGAGCAACTTGACGAGGTGACCGGGCTTTCACGTAAGGTCATTATTGAGTCCAAGGACAGTGACAAGCGGCCCCGTATTGCGATCAAAGGCATCAGCGACGGGTCGGCAGAGGCGACAGCTGGAACAATCGGTTGCTACTTTCTGCCGGTTGGCGCTAACATCACCGTGACGGATGACGCTGTTGTAAGTGCCGGTGATATTATTGCGAAGATCCCGCGTGAAACTACCAAGACCAAGGATATCACTGGTGGTCTGCCGCGAGTTGCCGAACTGTTTGAGGCCCGCAAGCCCAAGGACTTTGCCGTAATTTCCGAGATAGATGGACGTGTTTCATACGGCAAGGAGGCCAAGGGCAAGCGTAAGGTTATTGTTACTCCTGAGCTTGGAGAGCCCAAAGAGTACCTGATACCAAAGGGTAAACACATAAGTGTTCACGAAGGTGATTATGTTCGTGCCGGTGAGCCGCTGATGGACGGTTCGTCCAATCCGCATGACATCCTTAGGGTCCTTGGTGTCAAGGAACTGGCCAAATACCTGGTTGATGAAGTCCAGGAGGTTTACCGTCTACAAGGTGTTAAGATCAATGATAAACATATTGAAGTCATTGTGCGCCAGATGCTAAGACGGGTACGCATCAAGGATGTGGGTGACACCGCTCTACTTGTGGACGATCAGGTGGAAAGATGGCAGTTCGATGCCGAGAATCAAAAGGTGCTTGCCGAAGGGAAACGTCCAGCGATTGCTGAGCCGCTTCTGTTAGGTATCACTAAGGCATCTCTCTCAACAGAATCATTCATTTCTGCTGCTTCGTTCCAAGAGACAACCAAGGTGCTTACACAGGCAGCCATTGAAGGTAAGGTGGACTACCTGAGGGGGCTCAAGGAAAACGTGATCATGGGACGGCTGATACCAGCAGGTACTGGTTTGGCCAGGTACCGTAACCTGCGTATGGTAGCCGAATCAGAAGATCAGGAAAGAACTGATGTAGTGGCGGATAAGGCTGTTGATGCCGTTCAAGAGGCTGCCTAGCAGTTAGGATTTGCGCAGGTGCTGTAGTTCGTTGCAGCACCTGCGCAAAATAAAAACAAGCATGCTGAGTTTTTTTGTTTGACAATTCCTTCTAGCTCTAGTATATATTCTGTCTCTTTCTGGTTGGAGCCCAAAGTTAATGACTTTGTGATTGAATGGAGATGCCGGTTAAATTCCGGCCCTACACCTATTCCATTCCCCTTCTTGCTGGGATTTTTTTCCCATTGGTAAAGATCAGAACAATGACGGTTGGATTGATTTGTGTGGTTGTATGTATAGTTGTCTGTGCTGAGTCTTCTTGTGTGTGAAGGCGTCATTTAAATTTGCAGCTATTTGTTTGTTAAGATAATTACTTGTTGGGAGATATGGAAGATTATGCCAACTATTAACCAGTTGATACGCATTGGTAGGGAGAATAAGAGGGATAAGTCAACGGCCCCGGCGCTCAAGTGCTGTCCTCAAAAGCGTGGTGTTTGTACCAGGGTGTACACCACAACTCCAAAGAAGCCGAACTCGGCGCTTCGTAAAGTGGCCAGGGTTAGGCTTACAAATGGTATAGAGGTGACATCGTATATTCCTGGCGTGGGTCACAATCTTCAGGAGCACTCGGTGGTTCTGATTCGTGGCGGCAGGGTTAAGGACCTTCCGGGTGTGCGTTATCATATTGTGCGTGGCACGCTGGATTCTGTGGGCGTAAAGGGCCGTATGAAGAGCCGTTCCAAGTATGGCGCCAAGCGTCCAAAATAATTTAGCACTGATTTCGTTGAGGGGTTAGGTATGCCAAGAAGAAGAGAAGTACCCAAAAGAAATATCCTGCCGGATCCGAAGTTTCACGACAAAACGGTAGCCAAGCTTATTAACATCATGATGTTGGCAGGCAAAAAGAGTATCGCCGAGTCGATACTTTATGGTGCTCTTGATATTGTTGGTCAGAAGTCCAGTGAGGATGCTGTCAAGGTTTTAAAGAAGAGTCTTGACAATATCAAGCCGGTACTAGAGGTTAAATCGCGCAGGGTTGGTGGGTCTACCTATCAGGTGCCGATCGAGATTCGTCCTGACCGCCGCAATTCTCTGGCCATGAGGTGGTTGATTAAGTATTCTGCTGCCCGTGGCGAAAAGACGATGACTGACAAGCTGGCAGGCGAGATATTGGATGCCTTTAATAATCGTGGAGCTGCTGTCAAGAAGCGCGAAGATGTGCATAAGATGGCAGAGGCAAACCGCGCTTTTGCTCACTATAGATGGTAATTGTCTGACCTAGTTCTGGAGGTTTTTGTGCCCCGCTTATCACCGCTTGAGAAATACAGAAATATTGGGATTATGGCTCACATTGATGCCGGTAAAACGACAACAACCGAGCGTATTCTTTATTATACCGGCGTTACCCATAAAATCGGCGAAGTGCATGAAGGCGCCGCCACGATGGACTGGATGGAGCAGGAGCAGGAGCGTGGTATTACTATTACCTCTGCTGCTACAACCTGTCGCTGGAGAGATTGTAATATTAATATTATTGATACTCCTGGTCACGTTGACTTCACTATTGAAGTTGAGCGTTCACTTAGGGTTCTTGATGGTGCGGTAGCGGTTTTTTGTTCTGTTGGTGGCGTTGAGCCTCAGTCTGAAACAGTTTGGCGTCAGGCTGATAAATATGGCGTTCCTCGTCTTGCTTTTATCAATAAGATGGATCGTGTCGGGGCTGACTTTTTCCGTGGTGTGCAGATGATCAAAGATCGTCTCAAAGCTAATCCGCTCCCGATTCAGATACCGGTGGGTAAAGAAG
This sequence comes from Deltaproteobacteria bacterium, assembly GCA_035407085.1. Lineage (GTDB taxonomy): Bacteria > Desulfobacterota > Desulfuromonadia > Geobacterales > Pseudopelobacteraceae > JBGSQR01. The sequence goes on from DAONZY010000005.1 coordinate 14,314, forward strand.
AAAATTTCAAGGGTGTTGTTGACCTTGTTCGTATGAAGGCAATTATTTGGAATGACGAGTCTCTCGGTGCCGAATATACAGAAATAGAAATTCCGGCTGAGCTTGTTGATGAAGCCAATGAATACCGTGAAAAAATGATTGAAGAAATCTCCAGCCATGATGATGTTCTCATGGAAAAGTATCTTGGTGGAGAGGTTTTGACTGAAGCAGAAATTATGTCCGCAATTCGGACAGGTACAATAGCTATTAAGTTTTGTCCAGTAATCTGTGGTTCATCTTTTAAAAACAAGGGCGTGCAGAACCTTCTTGATTCAGTTGTTGATTATATGCCGTCTCCTCTCGATATTCCTGCAATAAAGGGCATCGATGTTGACAGCGGCGAAGAAACTGAGCGTAAGGCATCCGATGCTGAGCCGTTTTCTGCCCTTGGATTCAAAATTATGACCGATCCTTTTGTTGGTCAATTAACATTCTTCCGTGTCTATTCTGGTGTTGTTACTGCCGGTTCTTATGTCTACAACTCCACCAAGGGCAAGAAAGAGCGTATTGGCCGTATTCTTAAGATGCATGCCAACAAGCGTGAAGAGATTAAAGAAGTGTATGCCGGTGATATTGCTGCTGCTGTTGGCTTGAAATATACTACGACCGGTGACACGCTGTGTGAAGAAGAAAAACAGGTCATTCTTGAGTCTATCGAATTCCCTGAGCCGGTTATTTCTATTGCAATCGAGCCTAAGACGAAAGCTGAACAGGAAAAGCTTGGTTTTGGCCTTCAAAAGCTGGCCAGCGAAGACCCTTCATTCCGCGTAAAAACAGATGAAGAAACCGGCCAGACAATTATTTCCGGTATGGGTGAGCTTCACCTGGAGATTATTGTTGATCGCCTCAAGCGTGAATTCAAGGTTGAAGCCAATGTCGGCAAGCCTCAAGTTGCTTACCGTGAAACGATTACCAAGAAAGTCAAAGTCGAGGGCAAGTTTGTACGCCAGTCCGGTGGTCGCGGCCAGTACGGTCATGTGTGGCTGGAGATTGAGCCGCAGGAACCTGGCAAGGGCTTTGAGTTTGTCGATGCTATCAAAGGTGGTGTTGTCCCTCGCGAATATATCCCTGCGGTTGGCAAGGGTATTCTGGAAGCAACAGATACCGGTGTACTTGCCGGTTTCCCGGTTGTAGACATCAAGGCAACCCTTATTGACGGTTCCTACCATGAGGTCGACTCTTCAGAAATGGCGTTCAAGATTGCCGGCTCTATGGGCTTTAAGGAAGGGTGTCAGAAGGCTGCGCCAATTATTCTTGAGCCGATCATGTCAGTTGAGGTGGTTGTGCCTGAAGAGTATATGGGTGATGTGATTGGCGACCTCAACTCCCGCCGAGGGCGTATCATGGGTATGGACTCAAGGGCAGGCGCCCAGGTTGTTACGGCGATGGTGCCTTTGGCGAACATGTTTGGTTACTCTACGGATCTTCGCTCTGCTACACAAGGTCGTGCCACATACGCGATGACTTTTGATCATTATGAGCCGGTACCTAAGTCGGTAGCGGATGAAATTGTTGCTAAAGTAAAAGGTTAATTTAACAATCTGTTTTGAAGGAGGGCCAGTCATCATGGCTAAGGCTAAATTTGAGCGCACCAAACCGCATGTAAACATTGGTACAATCGGTCACGTTGACCACGGCAAGACCACTTTGACCGCAGCCATTACCAAGGTATTGGCCGGCAAGGGTCAGGCTGAATTCAAGGCATTTGACCAGATCGACAACGCCCCTGAAGAGCGTGAGCGCGGCATTACCATCGCCACCGCCCACGTGGAATACGAAACTGACAAGCGTCACTACGCGCACGTCGACTGCCCGGGTCACGCCGACTACGTCAAGAACATGATCACCGGTGCGGCCCAGATGGACGGCGCAATCCTCGTTGTCTCCGCCGCCGACGGTCCGATGCCCCAGACCCGCGAGCACATCCTGCTTGCCCGTCAGGTAGGCGTACCTTACATTGTAGTATTTCTGAACAAGGCTGACATGGTTGACGACGCCGAACTGCTGGAGCTGGTAGAGCTTGAAATTCGTGAATTGCTCTCCTCCTACGACTTTCCTGGCGACGACATTCCAATCATCAAAGGTTCTGCCCTGCAGGCCCTCAACGGTGAAAAAGGCGAACTGGCCGAGCCCGCAGTACTCGCCCTTATGGACGCAGTCGACAGCTACATCCCTGAACCTCAGAGAGCCATCGACAAGCCGTTCCTCATGCCTGTAGAAGACGTATTCTCCATCTCCGGTCGTGGCACCGTAGCCACCGGTCGTGTAGAGCGCGGAATTGTAAAAGTCGGCGAAGAAGTCGAAATCGTTGGCATCAAAGCCACCGGGAAAACAACCGTAACAGGCGTAGAGATGTTCCGTAAGCTGCTCGACGAAGGTCGTGCCGGCGACAACATCGGCGCACTTCTGCGTGGTGTCAAGCGTGAAGACATCGAGCGTGGCCAAGTACTTGCCAAGCCCGGCTCAATCACCCCTCACACCAAATTCAAAGCTGAAGCCTACATCCTCAGCAAAGAAGAAGGTGGCCGCCATACCCCGTTCTTCAACGGCTATCGCCCTCAGTTCTACTTCCGTACCACCGACGTAACCGGCGTAGTAGATCTGCCTGCCGGTACTGAGATGGTAATGCCAGGTGACAACGTGGCAGTAACCGTAAACCTGATCACCCCCATCGCCATGGACGAAGGCCTGCGTTTCGCAATTCGCGAAGGTGGCCGTACTGTTGGCGCCGGCGTCGTTAGCTCAATTATTGAATAAAACGTTACGAGGATATCAATGCAGAGCCAGAAGATAAGAATTCGCCTAAAGGCATATGACCACAAGTTGCTTGATGTTTCAGTTGGAGAAATTGTCGATACAGCTAAAAGAACTGGTGCTCGTGTTGCTGGCCCAATTCCGCTGCCGACAGTAATCAATAAGTATTGTGTTCTTCGTGGGCCGCACGTTGACAAAAAGTCACGTGACCAGTTTGAAATTCGTACCCACAAGCGTCTTATTGATATTCTTGACCCCACACAGCAGACGGTTGATGCCTTGATGAAACTTGACCTGGCAGCTGGTGTGGATGTTGAAATCAAACTGTAACGTACTTTTTTCGAACAGGAACAGATATGAAAAAAGGTATTATTGGAAAGAAACTGGGGATGACCCAGATATTTTTGGAAGATGGAACTTGCGTTCCTGTAACAGTGATCCAAGCGGGCCCCTGTGTTGTTACACAGAAAAAAAGCGTTTCTTCGGATGGTTATGATGCGCTTCAGGTCGGCTTTGAATCGGTAGATGCAGCTTCTGCCAACAAACCTCAGCTAGGACATTGCACCAAAGCTGGTCATGGCGTGTTTAAACACCTCAATGAGTTTAGATTTGATGTTGAATTGGATCTGAATGTTGGTGACACCCTCAAGGTTGATCAGTTTGCTGACGGAGATTTTGTCGATGTTACCGGAACCAGTATTGGTAAAGGCTTCCAAGGCGTTATGAAGCGTTATAACTTCAAGGGTGGCCGCTCTTCTCATGGTTCGCGCTTCCATCGCGCTCCTGGCTCGATTGGTGCTTCAGCAACGCCATCGCACGTTTTCAAAAACAAGAAAATGCCGGGTCAAATGGGTAATGCGCAGGTAACTGTTCAGCGGCTTCAAGTAGTACGTGTTGATACGGCTGAGAACCTGCTCATGATCAGAGGTGCAGTACCGGGTCATGAGAACAATGTCGTTATAATTAAAAATAGTGTTAAAGCTTAAGTAACCAAGCGGGAGTATTCGTATGCCTTCGATAGCAGTTTATAACATGAACAGGCAGCAGGTCGGTGAAGTGGAACTGGCTGAGGAGATATTTAATGCTGAGGTAAAAGAACATCTCATGCATCTAGCTCTTCGCATACAGCTGGCAAATCGCCGGGCTGGTACCGTTAAAACCAAAACCCGTTCCGAGGTTTCCGGTGGCGGTAAAAAGCCATTCAAGCAGAAGGGAACAGGCGGAGCGCGCCAGGGTTGCGTCAGGGCGCCTCATTACCCTGGCGGGGGTGTTGCATTTGGCCCCAATCCCAAAGAGTATAATCTGAGTATGAACAAGAAGGCGCGTATTGCGGCTTTGAGATCAGCTCTCTCATATCAGTATAAAAATAACCGTATTACAGTGCTTGACAAGCTCGATTTTGATGCAATTTCGACCAAGGCATTTGTCGGATTTATCAATAGGTTTGAAATTGAGCGCTCTTTGATCATAACCGATGATTTGACAAACAATTTTCAGTTGTCATGTCGTAATGTTCCGCATTTCAAGCTGCTAAAGCATGATGCGCTTAATATTCATGACATGCTGAAATATAAAAACATCATTATCACCAAGGGCGCTGTACAATCCGTCGAAGGAGCGCTACAGAAATGAATATCTATTCTGTTATAAAAAAGCCACACGTTACTGAGAAAACAACTCTTAACGGTGAGGCAAACAACACTGTTGCAATAGTTGTTGATAGGGATGCGAATAAAATTGAGATCAAACAGGCCGTTGAGGCACTGTTTAAGGTCAAGGTGGATGATGTCAGGACTGTGAATATGGCAGGCAAGGTTAAAAGGGTCGGCCGTAATATTGGCAAAAGGTCAAATTGGAAAAAGGCCTATGTGACCCTACAGAAGGGGCAGTCCTTAGATTTCTTTGAGGTTTAACTAACAACTTTCGGGGTTCACAATGGGAATCAAGATTTATAAGCCAACATCGCCAGGACGTAGGCATCAAACCTGTTCGACGTTTGAAGAGATTACAACATCAACTCCAGAAAAGTCTCTTCTTATAAAGCTAAAGAAGACTGGTGGCAGAAATGCATTCGGGCGAGTAACTGCGCGTCATCAAGGCGGCGGTCACAAACAGAAGTATCGTATTATCGACTTTCGCCGCGACAAGCTTAGCATACCTGCAAAGGTTGCAAGCATTGAGTATGACCCGTGTCGTAGCGCCCGTATCGCCCTACTGCATTATGTAGACGGTGAAAAGCGTTATATTCTGGCACCTCTTGAGCTGAAGGTGGGTGATACTATTGTCAGCGGACCAGATGCTGATATCAAGCCCGGAAATGCACTTCCTCTGAAGTCAATCCCTCTGGGAACGATTATTCACAACATCGAGCTAAAGATTGGTAAAGGGGCGCAATTGGCAAGAAGTGCAGGCACATTCGCTCAGCTCATGGCAAAAGAAGGTCGTTATTCACAAGTCAAGCTTCCCTCTGGTGAAGTACGGATGGTTTTGCAGGACTGCTATGCAACTGTCGGCCAGGTTGGTAATGTTGATCATGAAAAGGTTAACCTGGGTAAGGCTGGGCGTTCTCGCTGGCTTGGAAAACGACCAAAGGTACGCGGTGTTGCTATGAACCCGGTTGACCACCCACATGGTGGTGGTGAAGGCCGAACATCTGGTGGTCGTCACCCGGTAACACCTTGGGGTATTCCGACCAAGGGCTACAAGACCAGAACTAATAAGACTTCTGACCGCTTCATTGTCAAGAAGCGCAGCAAATAACGCTTGAGAGGCTAATCAATGGCACGTTCTATTAAAAAGGGCCCCTTTGTTGATGGTCACCTGATCAAAAAGGTACAGGCAGAAGGTCCGAATTCAAAGAAAGTTATTAAAACCTGGTCCCGTCGTTCAACGATCACGCCGGATTTTATAGGAATTAGTCTTGCAGTGCATAATGGTAAAAAGTTTGTGCCAGTTTATGTTACTGAAAATATGGTCGGACATAAGCTTGGTGAATTTTCTCCAACCAGGACTTTTCACGGCCATGCTGCTGACAAGAAAAGCAAAGTTAAGAAGTAGCCAAGGGAGCTAGACATGGAATCCAGCGCAAAACTGACATTAGTACGCCTTTCACCGCGCAAGACTCGACTGGTTGTCGATCTTGTCAGGGGCAAAGGTATTCAGGACGCATTGAATACATTGCGTTTTCTGCCCCAGCCTTCTGCCAAGCTGATTGGCAAACTGCTTAAGTCTGCGGTGGCAAATGCTGAGCAGAAGGGCGTGTCTGATGTTGATCGTCTTTTTGTAAAATCAATATTTGTTGATGGCGGTACAGTGCTTAAACGTTTTATGCCGCGTGCCATGGGGCGCGCAAGCAAAATACGTAAGCCTACAAGTCATATCAGCGTAACTCTTTCAGATACGAAATAGTTTTATACCGTGGAGGTGTAGTTTGGGACAGAAAGTTAATCCAATAGGCTTTAGGCTAGGAGTAATTAAGACTTGGGAATCCAAGTGGTATGCCGAAGCTGATTATGCAAAATTATTGCATGAGGATATTAAAATCCGCGCATTCCTTAAAAAGCGCCTTTATAGTTCTGGTGTTGCCAAGATTGAAATTGAACGTGCTGCCAACAAAACCAGGATTAATATTCACACCGCAAGACCGGGCCTTATAATTGGTAAAAAGGGCTCAGAGGTCGAAACGATAAAGAAGGAATTGGCTAGCCTCACCTCCAAGGAAGTTTTCATAAATATTATTGAGGTTCGCAAGCCAGAGCTGGATGCCCAGTTGGTGGCGGAGAATGTTGCGTTGCAGCTTGAGCGTCGAATTGCTTTTCGGCGTGCGATGAAAAAAAGTGTAACCTCGGCCTTGAAATTTGGTGCCAAAGGTATTAGAATCACCTGTTCAGGTCGTCTTGGTGGCGCAGAGATGTCGCGCACTGAGTGGTATCGTGAGGGGCGGGTGCCATTGCATACACTGCGTGCTGATATTGATTATGGCTTTGCTGAGGCCAAGACTACTTATGGTCTGATTGGTATCAAAGTCCTTATTTTCAAGGGTGAAGTACTCCCCGGTCAATAAATACTACTTTTGCAGAACAGGAGTAAGTTTCAATGTTAATGCCGAAGAGGGTTAAACATAGAAAGCAGATGAAGGGGCGTATGACCGGCAAACCTTGCCGTGGAATTTCGTTTGCCTTCGGCGAGTATGGCTTGCAGGCTACTGAATGTGGCTGGTTGGATTCTCGTCAGATCGAAGCCGCACGTATTGCAATGACTCGTTATATCAAGAGGGGTGGCAAAATTTGGATCCGTGTTTTCCCGGACAAGCCATTAACATCCAAGCCTGCAGAGACAAGGATGGGCAAAGGGAAGGGTTCCCCCGATTCTTGGGTTGCAGTGATCAGGCCGGGAACAATTCTTTATGAAATGGAAGGTGTGACTGAAGAAATTGCTCGTGAAGCGCTGAGGTTGGCTGCTCATAAGTTGTCGGTCAACACGAAGTTTATTGCCAGGGGTGAAAACCATGAAGCCTAAAGAGTTACGAACATTGTCCCATGAGGGGCTTGTTTCTAAAAAATCTGAATATACACAGGAGCTTTTCAATCTGAAGTTCCAATTGCATACTGGTAGGCTTGAGAATACTGCCAAGTTGAAGGATGTTCGTCAGAATATCGCCAGAATTAATACTATCCTGACCGAGAAAAAGGCATAGGGAGCAACAGATGAGTGAGCGTGGTCACAGAAGGGTTCAAGAGGGTGTTGTTGTAGGTGACAAGATGGATAAAACGGTAGTTGTTAAGGTTGACCGTATTATTAAGCATCCTGTCTACAATAAATATATCAAGCGTAGTGCCAAGTATAAGGTTCATGATGAAAACAACAGCTGCAAAGTTGGTGATCGTGTTCAGATTATTGAGTGCCGTCCGTTAAGCAAGGACAAGCGCTGGAATCTTAAGCAGATCGCTGAATAGTGCATCTTTAAAGACAGGGGTACTTAGTAATGATCCAGATGCAATCCATATTGGATGTAGCCGATAATTCTGGCGCCAAGAAATTATTCTGTATCAAGGTGCTGGGCGGCTCTAAAAGGAAATATGCCGGAATTGGTGATGTTATAGTCGCTTCTGTGCGTGAGACATTACCAAATTCAAAGGTTAAAAAGGGTGATGTTGTCAAGGCTGTTATTGTTCGTACGGCTAAGGAGCTTGGACGTCCTGATGGGTCTTATATCCGTTTTGACGACAATTCTGGTGTGGTGATCAACAACCAAAAAGAGCCTGTTGGAACACGTATTTTTGGCCCGGTAGCTCGCGAACTGCGCGCCAAGAAATTTATGAAAATCATTTCATTAGCTCCTGAAGTACTTTAAAGGAATCGGAGAAATTTTGATGCAAGCCACAAAAACTCATGTCAGCAAGGGCGAAATGGTAATGGTTATTGCCGGTAAGGAAAAGAACAAAACCGGTAAGATCATGCGTCTCCTGCCTAAGAAGGATAGTGTTATAGTCGAAGGCCTGAATATGGCAAAACGTCATATCAAGGCCCGTGGCAACGAACCGGGCGGGATTAAGGAAAAGGAAGCTGCAATCCATATCTCTAATGTGATGCCGTACTGTTCCAAGTGTGCTAAGCCGGTCAGGACTAGGAAGCAGGTACTTGAGAATGGTGATAAGCAGAAGGTTTGCATCAAATGCAACACTGTTCTGGTGAAATAACAGGAGGAACGAGATAATGGCTCGACTTAAAGAGATTTATTATAAAGATGTGGTCCCCAAGCTGCGTGAAGACTATAAATATGACAATGTTATGGAGATTCCGAAAATTGTCAAAGTGGTTGTAAACATGGGGTTGGGAGAAGCGATTCAGAATGTCAAAGTTCTTGACTCTGCTGTTACCGAACTGACTGCAATTACTGGTCAGAAGTCTGTGATTACCAAGGCTAAAAAGTCTATTGCCAGTTTTAAACTGCGTCAAGGTATGCCGATTGGCTGTATGGTGACGTTGCGCCGTGAACGCATGTTCGAATTTCTTGATCGCCTCATGAACGTGTCGCTTGCAAGGGTGCGCGATTTCAAAGGTGTGTCGCCCAAGGCATTCGACGGTAAGGGTAACTATACCCTAGGTGTCAAGGAACAGCTTATATTCCCTGAAATTAACTATGATAAGGTTGAGAAAATCAAGGGAATGAATATTACCATAGTAACTAGTGCCAAGACTGACGAAGAGGGCAGGGCGTTACTTAAGTACCTGGGCATGCCGTTCAGGAACTAAGATAATCTGGAGGATTCCGTGGCAAAAGTTTCAATGATCATTAAGTCCCAGCGTAAGCCGAAATTCCAGGTGCAGCAGCATAACCGCTGCTCAGTTTGCGGTAGGCCCAAGGCATTTTACCGTAAATTCCAAATGTGCAGAATTTGCCTCCGCAAATATGCATCTATGGGACAGATCCCCGGCGTGATTAAATCGAGCTGGTAATCAACAACGATTGAAGAAATCGACAGGAGTTAACGTACGATGTCCATGACAGATCCAATCGCCGATATGCTGACCAGAATCAGGAATGCAAATATGGTTAAACACCAGAAGGTTGACATTCCTTCTTCTACTCTGAAGGTTAATATTGCTGCTGTTCTCAAGCAGGAAGGCTTTATTAAGAACTATAAAGTGATCTCTGATAACCTCCAGGGCGTGCTGAGAATATATCTGAAATATATTGATGAAAAGGATTGCGTAATCAACGAGATTAAGCGCATCAGCAAACCTGGTGGCCGTGTGTATGTAAAATCAGATGACATTCCGGTTATTAAGAGTGGTCTTGGTATAGCAATCCTTTCTACCTCGAAGGGTATATTGACAGATGTAGCTGCCCGGAAAGCCGGTCTGGGTGGTGAGATTATCTGTACGGTCTGGTAATCAACAACTCAAGGAGTAAGAAGCGATGTCTAGAATAGGGAAGCTTCCCATAGAGATAGCTAAAGGCGTTTCTGTAAAATATATTAATTCTGAATTGACCGTTAAAGGTCCTAATGGGACATTGCAGCGTCAGATTATGCCTTTTGTTACGCTTGATATTTCTGATACATGCGTGACTGTTAATAGGAATGATGATTCCTCTTCTGCCCGTGCAGCACACGGTTTGACCAGAACTCTGATTAACAATATGGTTGTCGGTGTAACGAGCGGATTTCAGGAAAACCTTGAAATCAATGGTGTTGGTTATCGTGCTGAAGTAAAAGGCAAGGAGCTTGTTCTGAGCCTCGGATATTCACATCCTGTAAACTTCCAGATTCCTGACGGCATTGCAATTGAAGTTGATAAGATGACGAAGATTTCAATCAAGGGTTTTGATAAAGAGTTGGTTGGACAGACTGCAGCCAAGATCAGGTCATTCCGTGCTCCCGAACCTTATAAGGGTAAAGGGATTAAATATGCTGACGAGACTATTCTAAGAAAAGCCGGCAAGACTGGTAAAAAGTAGTCTTTATAAGGAGATTGTTGTGGCAAAAACAGCACTTAAAACTGTAACCAGACTTAAGCGTCAGGTACGTGTACGAAAAAAAATCAGGGGCTCTGAGGCTAGGCCACGTTTGAATGTCTTCAAAAGCGCCAAACATATTTATGCTCAGATCATTGACGACACCAAAGGTGTTACACTTGCTTCCTGCTCAACACTGGCGGCTGGCTCTGATGTGTTAGCATATACAGGAAATGTTGAAGCTGCAGTATTTGTTGGGAAGGAGATTGCAAAAATTGCTAACGAGAAAGGGATTACCGCTGTTGTTTTTGATCGTAACGGTTTTCTCTATCATGGCAGAATAAAGGCATTGGCAGATGCAGCCCGTGAATCAGGGCTTGTTTTCTAAAGCATTAGGGGAGGTTATCATTGAGTAGAATAATAGCAACGGATCTGAATCTTACTGACCGTGTAGTACATATCAGCCGTGTCGCCAAGGTTGTTAAAGGTGGCCGTCGTTTCAGTTTTTCCGCACTGGTAGTTGTTGGTGACGGAAGTGGTCATGTTGGTTATGGTCTTGGAAAAGCAAATGAGGTTCCTGAGGCCATCAGGAAGGGTGTTGAGCAGGCAAAGAAAAACCTTATCAAAGTGCCTGTAAGCTCGAATCAATCAATCCCTTTTGAAATAGAAGGCCATTTTGGGGCTGGCAAGCTGCTTATGAAGCCTGCTTCTGCTGGTACTGGTGTAATTGCTGGTGGTGCTGCACGTGCTATTTTCGAAGCTGCGGGCATCAATAATATCCTGTCCAAGTGCCTTGGTTCCAATAACCCTCACAATGTAGTCAAGGCGGCTTTTGAAGGACTCAAGCGCCTGAAGACTCCTGACGAAATCGCCGCACGGCGCGGTTTAGCTGAATAATTGACGAGGAAAGCTGCTATGAGTGCAATGATAAAGATTACCTTGGTTAAAAGTACTATTGGCAAACCCAAAAAACATAGAGATGTTGTCGCTGGGTTGGGGCTTACAAAGCTTAATAAGACAGTTGAGTTGCCCGATACTCCTGAAATCCGTGGAATGATTGCAAAAATCGGCCACATGCTTAATATCGCTCAGTAAAGGTGGTTAGAATGGATTTGAACACACTTAAACCCGCTCTGGGGTCAACAAAACAGGCGAAACGAATTGGTCGTGGTGCTGGTTCCGGCCACGGCAAAACAGCGACAAAAGGACATAAAGGGCAGAAAGCTCGTTCTGGTGGAAGCATCAAGGCTGGTTTTGAAGGTGGTCAGATGCCGTTGCAGCGCAGGCTTCCAAAACGAGGTTTTACACCTCTAAATCGGATTGAATATGCCCTTGTCAATATTGAACAGCTAGACGTGTTTGAAGCCGGAGCAACTGTTGATGCAAGCCAGCTTGCGTCGAAGGGTTTGATTAAATCCGTCTTTATTCCAGTCAAGGTGTTGGGGAATGGCGACATTACAAAATCTCTTAAGGTTGTGGCAGCTCGTTTTAGCCAATCTGCTAAAGATAAGATTGCTGCCGCCGGTGGTTCTGCTGAGGAGATTGCTTAGTGCTTGAAGCACTTAAGAATATATTCAGAATTCCGGAACTGAAAAACAGGGTATTGTTTTCGCTTGGGATGCTGGCAGTCTACAGGATAGGTTGTCATATTCCCACACCTGGAATAGATAGAGTTGCTCTAGCGCATTTTTTTAAACAAGCTCAAGGCACATTACTTGGCTTGTTTGACATGTTTTCGGGCGGTGCGCTTGAAAGACTATCTGTATTTGCTCTAGGGATCATGCCCTATATCTCATCTTCGATCATTTTTCAATTGCTTACGGTAATTGTTCCGGCAATTGAAAAACTGTCCAAAGAAGGTGAGTCAGGCCGTAAGAAGATTATCCAATATACCCGTTACGGCACTATATTGCTTAGTGTTGTTCAAGGACTTGGTATCGCGATCGGTCTTGAGAGCATGCGTGGCCCGGCCGGTGAGCTTGTTGTGCCTGCACCGGGTTGGACGTTCAGGTTGCTTACGGTACTTACACTAACTGCTGGTACAGCTTTTATTATGTGGCTTGGCGAACAGATGTCGGAGAAGGGTATTGGTAATGGCATTTCTCTGATTATCTTTGCAGGAATTGTTGTTGGTATCCCCAATGCCATTCTGAATACATTGAAGCTTCTTAATGCTAGCCAACTTTCTCTTTTTGTGATCATCTTCGTTTTGGCGCTCATGTTTGTTGTGATTGGCTGTATTGTTTTTGTTGAGCGGGGTCAGCGACGTTTGCCTATTCACTACGCCAAGCGTGTTGTAGGCCTTAAGACATTTAATTCGCAGTCGTCTCATTTGCCTCTGAAGGTAAATATGGCTGGGGTCATCCCCCCAATCTTTGCATCGTCAATTATCATGTTTCCTGCAACAGTGGCGAACTTTATTGACATTCCGTGGGTACAGCAGGCCGCTAAAAATCTTTCCCCTGGTCATTGGATGTATAACTTGTTTTTTGTTGCCTTCATAATATTTTTCTGCTATTTCTATACGGCTGTGACATTTAATCCGGTCGATGTTGCTGAGAATATAAAGAAGCATGGTGGTTATATACCTGGTATCAGGCCAGGGCGTGAAACATCGGATTTTATGGATAGTGTGCTGACGAGGCTTACATTCGCGGGTGCTATCTATATATCTGTGGTTTGCGTGTTGCCTACTGTTTTGATTGACAAGTTCAATCTTCCGTTCTACTTCGGTGGAACAGCGTTGCTGATTGCTGTCGGGGTTGGTATGGACACGGTGGCCCAAATCGAATCGCACCTGATTACGCGCAATTATGAGGGGTTTCTTAAGGGCGTAAGGATCAGGGGTAGGAGGTAGCATGAATGTTATTCTGTTTGGCCCTCCGGGTGCGGGTAAGGGTACTCAGGCCGTATTTATAGTGGATAATTATGGTATTCCGCAGGTCTCAACTGGGGATTTGCTGCGTGCTGCTATCAAGGAACAATTACCTTTGGGTCTGAAGGCCAAGTCTATTATGGATGCGGGGGGGCTGGTCCCTGATGATGTTGTTATGGGGATAGTTGAGGAGAGGCTGGCGCAATCAGACTGCACAAGTGGGTTTGTTTTGGATGGCTTTCCGCGAACCATTGCTCAGGCGGATGCGTTGAATCAATTGTTAACAAAAATGGGTAAGCGCATAGACTGTGTGGTTTCGTTGGAGATTGCGAATTCCGAAATTGTTCAGCGTATATCTGGTCGTAGAACGTGTTCGGCATGTGGTAAGGGCTATCACATTCGTAATGCACCACCACAACGTGAGGGTGTTTGTGATGCCTGTGGTGGTTCCTTGAGGCAGCGCGATGATGACAGTGAGGCGGCTGTTCAAAACAGGCTTTCTGTTTATGATGAGCAGACCTCGCCCCTCAAAGAGTATTACAGGTCGATCGGCATTTTAAAGGTTGTTGATGGTTCTGCCGCTATTTTGGACATACAGAAACAGATAGGGGATATTCTCGAAGGCTGCAAGTGTGATCATCCTTAAGTCGCCTCGTGAGATTGAGAGAATGCGCAAGCCATGCCGGATGGTTGCTGAAATTCTCATGTTGCTCAAGGAACGGGTCAAGCCGGGTGTGACAACAGTAGATCTGGACAGATTTGCTGAACAAGAGGCGAATAGGCGGAACGCCAAACCAGCCTTTAAGGGATATCATAACTATCCTGCAGCGTTGTGCTGCTCTGTTAATGAACAAGTTGTGCATGGAATACCGAACACTAAGCCTCTTGTAGAAGGCGATATTGTCAGTTTAGATTTTGGGATACTGTTTGATGACTATTATGGTGATGCAGCCGTAACTCTTCCAGTTGGTAAGATTAGTAGTCAGGCAGAATCTCTGCTTTCGGTAACAGAACAGTCGCTTTACAAGGGGATCGAAAAGGCTGTTGTTGGAATGCGGCTTTTTGATATCTCCCACGCTGTGCAGAATCATGTTGAACGTCTCGGTTATTCTGTGGTCAGGGATTTTGTTGGGCATGGGATTGGTAAAAATCTGCATGAAGAACCACAGATTCCAAATTATGGTGCGCCAGGCAAAGGTGTAAAATTAAAGCCTGGTATGGTGCTTGCCATTGAGCCGATGATCAATCAGGGTGATTATTGTGTCAAGGTGTTGGATGACGACTGGACAGTGGTGACGGCGGATGGTTGTCTCTCTGCTCATTTTGAACATACGGTGGCCATCACGGAAAATGGTCCTGATATTTTGACGCAACTATGATTATGCGTGAAGGGGTGTGAAATGAAGGTTAGGGCATCGGTAAAGAAAATTTGCGATAAATGTAAAATTATTAAACGCAAGGGTATTGTTCGCGTCATTTGCGATATTCCCAAACATTCCCAGCGTCAGGGATGAGTAATTAAAGGAGGACGGTCAATTGGCACGAATTGCTGGTATTGATTTACCAAAGAACAAGCGAATAGTTATTGCCCTGACGTATATTTACGGGATCGGAAACTCGACAGCAGAATCTATTCTTGAATCCGCGAATATTGATCCCAATATACGTACAGATAAGCTTACGGAAGCTGATGTCTCCCGGCTGAGAGATGAGATCGACCGTAATGTTAAGGTTGAAGGTGACTTGCGCCGTGAGATTTCCATGAATATTAAACGCCTGATGGATTTGGGTTGTTATCGTGGTTTGAGACACAGAAAAGGCCTGCCTGTAAGAGGGCAGCGTACAAAGACAAATGCCCGCACAAGAAAAGGCCCAGCACGTACAGTTGCCGGCAAGAAGAAATAATCTCATCTAGTCTTGGAGAATTCGAATGGCAAGCCCAGCAAAAAAAGTTGTGCGCAAAAAGAAAGAGCGTAAAAACATTACTAATTGTGTGGCTCATATTCAGGCCACCTTTAATAACACAATTATTACAATTACAGACCCTGTCGGTAACGTGATTGCATGGTCCACCTCCGGTGCAAAGGGATTTAAGGGATCGCGAAAGAGTACACCGTTTGCAGCCCAGATAGCAGCAGAGGATTGTGCAAAAAAGGCGCAGGAGCATGGTCTCAGGAATATTGAGGTGTATGTGAAAGGTCCAGGGTCTGGTCGTGAGTCTGCTCTCAGGGCTCTTCAGGCGGCAGGCTTCAATGTGAGCTTTATTAAGGACGTTACGCCAATTCCGCATAACGGTTGCCGTCCGCCAAAGAGAAGAAGAGTTTAATTCACGTTATCCATTTCAAGGAGGTTTTCATTGGCTCGTTATACAGGACCTTCATGCCGACTGTGCAGAAGAGAAAACATGGAATTATTTTTGAAGGGCGATCGGTGTTACACTGACAAGTGTGCCCTCAAGAGGCGTAACTATCCTCCTGGCCAGCATGGTCAGGGCCGTTCAAAGGTGTCAGCATATGGTGTTCAGCTTCGCGAAAAACAAAAGGTAAGACGCATTTACGGCCTGCTTGAAAAGCAGTTCCGTGGATATTTTGCTGAAGCAGACCGTCAGAAGGGTGTTACAGGTGAAACCCTGCTTTCATTGTTGGAAAGGCGTTTGGATAACGTTGTCTATAGATTGGGTTTTGCCTCATCACGGACAGAGTCCAGACAACTTGTCAGGCATGGCCATTTTACCTTGAACGGCAAAAAGGTGAATATTCCGTCCATACAGCTCAAGGTTGGTGATGTTGTCGCATTGCGCGACAAAAGCAAGGCAATTGTGTCCATTAATGATGCGCTGGAAGCTGTTGCGCGTCGTGGTGTGCCCCAGTGGCTTGAGCTGGATAAGGATGCTTTAAAAGGTTCCATGAAAGCACTGCCAATCCGTGAAGATATCACCACACCAATTCAGGAACAGCTGGTGGTAGAACTTTACTCGAAGTAATCGCGGGTAGAGTTGTGCAGTGCTGTGAATGAGCCGGACAATACTATCCGGAGGAGGATTTAATGTATAAAAACTGGCGCGATCTTATCAGGCCCAAACAGCTACAGGTTGAAAAAGAATCGCTTTCAGATACATATGGTAAGTTTTTCGCTGAGCCTTTTGAGCGTGGTTTTGGTACGACACTAGGGAATTCATTAAGAAGAATTCTGCTTTCCTCTTTGCAGGGAGCTGCTATCACATCAGTCCGTATCAAGAATGTGTTGCATGAGTTCTCGGCAATCCAGGGGGTTACGGAGGATGTCACTGACATCATTCTCAATCTTAAAGGGGTAAGACTGAAACTGCATTCTACACAGCAGACCACAATTCGACTTGTTCATAACGGTGAGGGCGTTGTTAAGGCTGGAGATTTTGTTGTCGGTCACAATGTGCAGGTCATGAATCCAGAACACCATATTGCTACTTGTGGTAAAGATGCCAATCTTGATATGGAATTGACCGTTAAGATGGGCAAAGGGTATGTCCCCGCGGATCGAAATCGTGATGAAAAGGCACCAGTTGGTACAATCCCTATTGATGCTATTTATTCTCCTATCAAAAAGGTAAATTTTACTGTGTCAAATGCTCGAGTCGGGCAGATGACAGATTACGACAAGCTTACTCTTGAAATTTGGACAGATGGTAGTGCCAAGCCTGAAGATGCACTGGCATATGCTGCTAAAATCATGAAGGAGCAGCTGACGATCTTTATCAACTTTGATGAAGAGCTGGAACCACAGGAATTTGAAGAATCTCTGGAAGAGGGCGACAAGATTAACGAGAACCTCTATCGGACGGTCGAAGAGCTGGAGCTTTCTGTAAGATCATCAAACTGTCTCAAAAATGCTGGAATTAAATATATTGGTGAATTGGTTTCAAAAACCGAGGCTGAAATGCTCAAAACTCAGAATTTCGGTCGTAAGTCCTTGAATGAGATTAAGGACATACTCAGTGATATGGGCCTGACCTTCGGCATGAAGGTTGATTCATTCCCTGAGCCTGAAATGCTGCGCCGTCTGCGTGGCGAGCAAAAAGAAGAAGAGTAGTTTTACAAACAGTAATCAGTTTCAGAAAGGAATATGGGTATGCGTCATAATAATGCAGGCAGGCGCCTCGGAAGAAAAACAAGTCATCGTGAGGCGATGTTCAGAAATATGGTTACATCGTTACTTGCTCATGAAAAGATTACGACTACTGATGCCAAGGCTAAGGAGATTCGTACGTTTACTGAGAAGATGATTACCCTTGGTAAGCGAGGCGATCTGCATGCGATGCGTCAGGCTGCATCTTTCATTCGTGAAAAGTCTGTTGTGACTAAGCTTTTCTCTGTAATTGCTCCTCGTTACAAGGAACGTCAAGGTGGTTATACGCGCATTATCAAACTGGGTATGCGCCAGGGCGATACTGCTCCGGTTTCTGTGATTGAACTGGTTGAAGAAGAAATGAAAACCGCCAAAGCATAGCAATTTTCAGTAAGTTTAAATTAAATATCATGGCAGTGGGTCAGTATGACCCGCTGCCATTTTTTTTAAGTAATCAGATCAATAACCAATCCCTTAATTCCAATCACCTTCTCGATTACCTTCATATTCTCCTTTTGCTGGCTGACGATCAGGTTATATAGTTGCTCCGCTTCTCTGTTAATAACGGTTATGATTTCGAAATATCTGGGGTTGTGAGGGGTTCCGCCGATTTTCTCGAGTCGGTAGGCCTCATTACTCACTCTTTTTGCAAGCTGGCTGAGCAATTGCTTGTATTTTTTGAAATTGGCCAGGTTTGGCTCGCGGGATAATGCTTCACCTGCATGGTCGATCTCCTTTCGCATCTGGTCGATTTCATGCTCATAGGAGTCAATTTCGCTACTTTGGATCTGAAGTGTATCTGCAAAGGAAGCGGAAGAAGTGGATGGCTTATGTAACGAATCCTTTGTGGTCTCCTTAACGATATCCTTAAAAAAGCCGGTTTCTTTTATGCGCATAGGCATCCTCGTGCGGTGTGGTCAGTAAAATAGTGTTGCAAAAATGCATCAATCAGTTTGCTTGAACGGGTAATTATGATATAAGCGCATATCACCATAATAATATGTAACTGCAGCATGAAAATATCATACAACTCGATTAGTCCGATGCAAAGCATCTTATGCGGAGTAGCCTGCGATCGGTTGAACACTGGTCCGGAAATTAGCACGTGGAGCAATTCTGATGGTATCAAAACTTCCAAGTGGTGAGCGTAGAAAGAGAACAAGGGAGGGGATGATTATTGCCCTTGCCCTGGTGTTGATCGTTCTTTTGACCAGGGCCGAGATCCATTTGACCCGCTTGAGCGCCGATGCGCCGATTGGTAGCAATATTGCCATCTTCGGTGTAATTAATGTGGTTATTCTGCTGGTTATTCTGCTGGTATATCTAGTGTGCAGAAATGTAGTCAAGCTGTTGGTAGAAAGTCGCTCAAATCCTTTAGCCACCAAATTACGAACAAAGCTGGTCTCATCATTCATCGGTCTGTCACTGGTTCCGACCATGATGCTCTTTTTTGCGGCAGCTGGATTCATCAATAACACAATCCACAACTGGTTCAATAATCAGGTTGAATCAGCTCTTAGTGAATCGCTGGAAGTTGCCCAGACATACTATAAAAACTCTGCCTCAAATGCCATTTATTACGGTCGGCAAATTAGCGGTTTTGTAAGAGCCCAGAAACTCCTGAACCAGGACAACCTGCCGCAGTTGCGGGAGTTGATTAGGCAAAAGCAGAAAGAATATAACTTGGGGGTGGTTGAAGTTTACTCTGCCCAGCGTGAAGAACTGGTGCGTGCGGCAAATCCGGATGTTCCCAAAGCAGAGTTTACCAACCCAGCTTCTGAGGATATTGACCGTGTCCTGGAGGGCAAGGAGCTGACACGCATCAACACGGCCGGTAAGGCAGACCTGATTCGCGGCATTGTGCCAATATATTCAACTTGGAACCAGAAGGATGTGGTTGGGGCCGTGGTAGTCAACTACTATGTCCCTTATTCGCTGGTCAACAAGATGAAGGAGATTACAAACTCGTATAACGACTTTCGCCAGCTTAAGATTCTGAAGAATCCGATCAGGGCCGGATATATACTGCTGTTGTTCCTGATTACAGTTGTGATCGTGTTTTTCGCCTACTGGATGGGGATATATCTGGCTAACAGCATGACCAAACCTGTTCAGGAGCTTGTTGAAGCAACCAGGGAACTGGCCGGTGGAAACCTGGACGTACACATCGAGACGTCTTCTGTAGATGAAATCGGTATGCTGGTTGATTCCTTCAACAAAATGACCAATGATTTGCGGGGCCAGAAACGGGAACTGAACAGCTTTAATGACGAGTTGAGCAGAAAAAACCAGGAAATTGAAGAACGTCGTCGCTATATGGAGATAGTGCTGCGTAATGTGGCTGCTGGCGTGATCTCTGTTGACAAGGGCGGCATCATTACAACGATCAATAAATCTGCGGAAAAACTACTACTCATCAATCCTGGATCAGTATTGGGCAAAAACTTTCGCGATGTGCTGCGCGAAGCGGATCTGGATATTGTCAAGGATACGTTGCGTGAGTTGATGGCTGCCAAGCAGGACACCATCAATCGGCAGGTATTTGTGGATATTCGAGGCAACCGTTTGGCGCTCCATCTGCATTTGACCATGCTGCGCGACGAAGCCGGTGAGTTTGTCGGAACCGTGTTGGTGCTGGATGATCTGACCCAGCTTATGAAAGCACAGCGTATGGCAGCCTGGCGCGAGGTCGCTCGCCGGATTGCCCATGAAATCAAGAACCCGCTTACGCCGATACAACTATCGGCTCAGCGTTTGAGAAAGCGATATTTGCCTAGGTTCAGCGATGATGAAAAGGTTTTTGACGAGTGCACCGAAATGATCATCAAGTCGGTGGACGAGTTGAAAAACCTGGTCAACGAGTTTTCAAATTTTGCACGCATGCCTGCTATACAGCCGGAACCCAACAATCTTAACGTATTAATACGGGAGGCCCTGACACTTTATCAGGAAGGGCATCCGGGGGTTGCCTTTGCGTTCTTGCCTGATGACAGTCTGCCTGTGCTGACCATTGATCGCGATCAAATTAAACGTGTGATTATCAATATCCTGGAGAATTCAGTTGCTGCCATGGATGAGCGGGGCAGGATCGAGATTCGTACTGGTTTTGACAGGGAGCTGATGCTGGCCTCGGTCAGTATTTCCGATGATGGCCCCGGAATACCGCCAGAAGACAAACCGCGTTTGTTTGAGCCGTATTTTTCGACTAAAAAGACTGGAACTGGCCTGGGACTGGCTGTTGTAAACAGTATTGTAACCGATCATAACGGTTTTGTGAGGGTGCGTGACAACCAGCCACGAGGTGCCTGCTTTGTGGTCGAACTGCCAGCGGGGTAGCCGGGACAGTATGAAGAAGTAAATCCAAACATTGACCTGATTATTAAGGAGCGATAGATGGCAAAGACAATACTGATTGTGGATGACGAAAAGGACATCAGGACATCGCTGACCGGCATACTGGAGGACGAAGGGTATCAGGTGATGACAGCCAGTAGCGGCATGGATGCACTGGAAACGGTGAAGCAGGAGCTGCCTGATCTGGTGCTGCTGGACATCTGGATGCCCGGTATTGACGGTCTGGAAACGCTGGAACGGGTCAAGGCGCTTTGTCCGCAGTTGACCGTGATTATGATCTCTGGGCACGGCACGATCGAGACCGCCGTAAAGGCAACGAAACTGGGAGCTTTTGATTTTATCGAGAAGCCCTTGTCCTTGGACAAGGTGCTGATCAGTGTCAGCAATGCGCTGCGCATGGGAGAACTGAGTGTAGAAAACGAAGAGCTCAAACGCGCCGCAGGCAATGAGAACGAGCTGATCGGCAACAGCGCTGCTATCTCTGAATTGCGGGAACACATCATGAGGGTTGCCGGTACAAATGCTTCGGTGCTGATTACTGGAGAAAACGGAACCGGCAAGGAGCTGGTTGCACGTTCACTGCATTTCTACAGTCAGCGCAAGGCAAAGCCTTTCATTGCCATCAACTGTGCAGCCATACCGGAAGAACTGATTGAGAGCGAACTTTTTGGACATGAAAAGGGTGCTTTCACCGGTGCTGTGGCGCAGAAAAAGGGGAAATTCGATCTGGCTGATGGCGGTACGCTGTTTCTGGACGAGGTTGGAGACATGTCGCTCAAAACCCAGGCCAAACTGCTGCGCATACTCCAGGAGCGATGCTTTGAAAGGGTGGGCGGCACCAAGCTGGTATCGGTTGATGTGCGCGTCATTGCAGCTACTAACAAGCCCCTGGAGGAAGAGATCCGCAATGGCCTTTTCAGGGAGGACCTGTATTATCGCCTGAACGTGATTCCCTTTCATGTGCCAGCGCTGCGGGAACGGGCAGAGGACATCCCGCTGCTGGTGCAGCACTTTGTCAGCCAGTTCTATCATTATGAAGGGCGCGATCCCAAGGAATTCAAAAGTGATGCACTCGATCTACTCAGCCGATATGTCTGGCCGGGTAATGTGCGCGAGTTGCGCAATATTGTGGAGCGGATACTGATCATGACTCCCGGTCGCCAGGTGACCGCAGGAGATGTGCCAACCCTGTTAGGGGGAGGGGGGGCAAGAAAGGAAAGTGGCGACAGACGAATGGATGGTGTATCGCTACCGGCTACCCTGCGGGAGGCCAGGGAGGATTTTGAACGTGAATTCATTATCCGCAAGCTGGAAGAAAACGACTGGAATATCTCTCGTACGGCGGACCTGATTGAGCTTGAACGGAGCAACCTGCATCGTAAGATCAAGGCCTATGGGATTGATGTAAGAAAATGACATCAAATGGACGAGATTATTTATTCAGGATTGATCAGCTCCATTAAAGTCCGGACTTGATTGATTCCGACTAACCGGCGACAGTACGCTTGCGTTTTCGCAACATGCTGAAAAAACTGCTCAATATTTCAGAACACTCCTGCTCCATGATGCGTGGTATCAACTCGATGCTGTGGTTTAGTTGGCTATTGTTCGACAGGTTATAGACTGAACCTGCCGCCCCTCCCTTGGGGTCGTAGCAGCCGAATACCACTTGCGGTATTCGTGAGAGAATAATGGCGCCCATGCACATGGTGCAGGGCTCCAGTGTCACATAGAGGGTTGTGTCAAGCAGTCGCCAGGAACCCAGTTTTCTGGCGGCTTTTCTGATGGCAAGCATCTCGGCATGCGCACTTGGGTCCTGTGAGGATTCACGCAGGTTGTGGCCTCGGCCGATAATTCTGCCTTGCCTGACAATCACACAGCCGATCGGCACCTCATCTTTGTCTTCGGCCTTCCGTGCTTCCGACAGGGCGCGCTGCATCCAGTAGTAATGGTCTTTTTTCTGCATCATTCCGTTCCTGTTTCAGATGATCTTGATGGCAAACATGGCCACATCGTCACTGCGGCTTTTATCCTCCGCAAATTGTTTCAGCACGTGGGACACATGCGTAATGATCTCCTGCGGATGGCTGCCGCTACGGGATGCAATCGCTGTTTTTAAACGCTCGACCCCGAAAAACCCCCCCAAACGGTCTTCCGTGTCGGTAACGCCGTCGGTGTACATGAATAGTAGATCGCCGGAAGAAACCTGGACGGCCTTCTCTTCAAAATCCACTTGGTGCATTACCCCCAGAATCATGCCTTCGGCATCCAGATCTGTAAACCGCCCTGTGCGGGCGGAGTACAGCAGTGGGCGGTTGTGGCCGGCGCTGGCATAGGTGATACAGCGGCTTGTGGAGTTGAAGCGGGCGTAGAACATGCTGATCTGCAGCTCCGCCCTGAGCAGATCTTCATACAGATGGTGGTTGGCTTCTGCGAGCAATTGTGCGGGCGTCCTGGAAATGTGTGCCAGGGCGCGCAGTACGATGTGGGTTTCGGACATGAGCAATGCCGAGCCAACATTGTGGCCAGTAATGTCGGCGATGACTACGTCGAGTACCCCCTCCTGGGGCACGAAAAAGTCGTAGTAGTCACCACCCACATGGGCGGCTGGTTCACACCTGCATGCCATGTAGACCCCTTCAAGCTGCCAGGGGCAATCCGGCAAGAAGGACTGTTGGATGTTCTGAGCGATCTCAAACACCTTGTCTGTCTGGGCCTTTTCAAGCATCAGCTGTTCATTTTTCTTGCGCTCGGTGATATCGGTCAGCATGGCAAATGACCCGCATGACTGCTGCTTGTCACCGATAATGGTCTGCGATGAGACGATCGTCCAGAGCTCCTGCCCATCACGCCTGCGCCAGCGCTGCTCATACTGCCTGTCCTGGCCTTCTTCCATAACCATCAGATGATTGGCCATATCGCCGTCAAACAGGAAATATCTGATCTCCTTACCGATCATCTCTTCGGCTGTATAGCCAAGCATCTCGGCCATGCGGGTGTTGACGAAGCTTGTGCGCCGGTTATCATCCAGGGCCCAGATCCCCTCATTGGCTGTGTCAACGATCCTGCGGTACTTCTCACGGCTTCTCCTGAGTGCATCATCCCTGGTTTGCAGCTGCAAGGTCATATTATTGAAGGCGCGGGCTAGTGTGCCGATCTCGTCTGTCGAGCTGCATTCGGCATGCACCTTCAGGTTGCCGGCGGCCACGTTGCGGGCCGCCTCGGTTAGCATGGAAATCGGCTTGAACAGATATCTGGCAATGGCAAACACAACTGCGATCACAATCAGCACAGTGCTGGCAATGATACCCAGATTGGTCTGGCGCACGCTGGTGATTTCATGCAAGGCATCATGCAGCGGCTGCTGCACGATCAGCCCCCAGCGGGTGATCGGCAGGTAGTGGTATCCGGCCAGTCGTTTCTGACCGTTGTAATCATACTCCACCCAGCCATTGTTGCCGCCGATGACAGCCCTGGCCGGC
The DNA here is from genome assembly GCA_035407085.1 of Deltaproteobacteria bacterium. GTDB lineage: Bacteria > Desulfobacterota > Desulfuromonadia > Geobacterales > Pseudopelobacteraceae > JBGSQR01. The sequence goes on from DAONZY010000005.1 coordinate 38,381, forward strand.
GCCAGGTCGGAAACGTCGGCTGCGTTGTCCACCAGGGTGCGGTCAGGATGGATCAGCACTCTGCCATCCGCATTGACGATAAAGGCATAGCCGTTCTTACCGATCCTGGTTCGGGCTACCAGATCAATGATCTTCTGTAGATCCATGGTGATGATCAACATGCCGGCGACATCTCCCTGGGGGCCAATGATCGGTTCGGCTATGGCGATGCCCGGCTTGCCCGTAGTTTTGGAAATCAGCACATCTGATACTTCTGTGTTGCCGCTCTTCACGGCCTTTTTGAAATAATCGCGATCACTGTAGTTGATGATTGAATGGGTACCGTCGGAACGAGCCAGCAAGTCTCCTGAAGCTGTGGTGGTCAACGCAATCAGCAGATCTCCATGTTGTCGGACCAGTGAACTCAACATGGGCAACTGCTCTGACGGCTGCATGGAAGAGATGGCGCTACTTTCTACCGCAACCCTGGTCATGCGGATCTTTTCCGAGAGCATCTGGTTTACAACCCCGGCGATGGTTTCGGCAAATTTGCGGTTTTTTTCAAATACAGATGAGGTGATGGCCCGTTCATAAGCCCTGGATGATAGAAAATTGGCCAGCATCAGTGGGACGATGGCCATTGCGGCAAAGGCTATGATCAGCTTGAGGCGCAAGCTTCTGCTGATCATGGCGAAGACGCTTTTTAGCCGCTGGTTGACAGGCATGTGTCCTGCTCCTCTGGAGTAAATGGCGAACGGGTTCTTTTCATGCATACTATATATCAGATGTGACTGGATTGCCATTAACAGGACTTTGGAAAAATGCTGTTTTGTTGTCTTGTGATCATGTTGCAAAAGTGCCGGCAGGATTTACAATAGTTGCAACTATTCAGCATACCCGGATGACGGGCATTTTGCCTGTCTTGCAAGCGGTTTATCGCCCGCATCGTTTCCAATAGTTGAGCGTTTTTCGTCAGGGGCTCCGGATAGAGGCATGTCAGTGTGTAATAACCCGGTCGGCAGCAAGGATTGCGGAGATGCAAATGCACAGAAACGATATGGCGGATCAAGTGAAGATCATATTGGTGGAAGACAGTGAGCATGACCTGATTGCCTTCCAACGAGCCTTTCGCAACAATGGGACAGGCTGTGATATCCGGCATTTCACCCGGGCTGAGGATGCGTTGCAGTGGTTGGATACCGGCGAGCGGTATTTTGATCTGCTGGTCAGTGACTACCGGTTGCCGGGCATGTCCGGGCTGGATTTTTTCCGGCAATACCGCGCCATGGACATCATGCAGCCCTTTGTGATCATGACCGGCTACGGCTCGGAAAAATTTATAGTAGATGTCTTCAGGGAGGGGGCCGTTGATTATCTGATCAAGGACCCGGGGCAGTATTACCTGGAGTTGCTGCCGGCAATCCTCGGCGAGGTAGCCAGGAAATACCGTGAACGGGAGACGCGACATCAGGTGGAAACCGCGTTGCGCAATTCAGAGCGCAGGCTGGCGGATATCATCGATTTTTTGCCCGATGCTACGTTCGCTATTGACCAGGAAGGCAAGGTTATCATCTGGAACCGTATGGCGGAGGAATTTACCGGCATCATGTCCGAGGAGATGATCGGCAAGGGTAACTACGAGTATTCCATTCCGTTTTACGGCGAGCGTCGGTCTCTGTTGATTGATCTGCTGTTCAGGCCGTCCGATGAGATCGAAAGCCGCTATCCGTTTATCATCAGGGACGGCAACACGATCAAGGGCGAGGCCTACACTTACCATGTCAGGCGCGGCGAGGGGTATATGTTCGGAGTGGCCGCACCGTTGTACGATTCCGACGGCAATGTGATCGGCGCCATAGAGACAGTGCGCGATATTACCGATCGCAAGCAGATCGAGGAGGGGCTGCGCGAGAGTGAGCAGAAGCTGAAATCGGTCGTCAATGGCTCCCCCATACCCCAGTTTGTGATTGACCGAGACCACAGGGTGATTTTCTGGAACAGGGCGCTGGAGAAGTTGACCGGCATCAGGAGCGAAGAGGCGATCGGCAGTGTGCGACCATGGCAAAATCGCGGCATGGATAGCCGTCCCAGCATGGCGGAGATGCTGCTGGACGGCACTCCTGAACGCATCTTTGAGTTGTGCAAGGGTGTCTGCAGCAAATCCCGTCTGATCCCGGACTCCTATGAGGTAACGGAGTTTTTTCCTGCCCTGGGCAAGGAAGGGCGCTGGGTTTTCATGACTGCTGTCACGATCAGGGATTTCAAAGGTAGTGCTATTGCCGCCATGCAGACCATGGAAGATGTCACCGAACGAAAAATGATGGAGGAGGAACTGCTCAAGGGACAGAAGCTTGAGTCTCTGGCCCTGCTGGCCGGCGGCATTGCCCATGACTATAACAATCTGCTGACCTCCATTATGGGTAATATCTCCTTGGCCAAGCTGTTGACCAAACCTGGAGAAAAGCTTTACGACAGGCTGGATGCGGCCGAACAGTCTTCATTCAGGGCGCGGAACCTTACTAAGCGCTTGATTACCTTTGCCCGTGGCGGTGCTCCGGTACGCAAGGTGATTGCGCTTGACAGGGTTGTCCGGGAGTCGGCCGAGCTTTCCATGAGTGGTTCCAAAAACCGTTGTGTGTTTAACATGCAGGAAGATCTGTGGGCGGCCGAGGCCGATGAAGGGCAGATCAGTCAGGTTATCAGCAACATGGTGATCAATGCCGATCAGTCGATGATGGATTACGGCACAATCACGATCCGCTGCGGGAATTATGAACATACCGAATCAGAACATCTGCCTCTCAAGCGGGGCAGGTATGTGAGAATAGATATTGAAGATCAGGGAGCAGGCATACCGGAAGAGTGTCTGGGCAAAATCTTTGATCCCTACTATACGACCAGGGAGTCGGGAAAGGGGTTGGGCCTGACGTTGGCCTACTCGATCATTATGAAGCACGACGGCTATATAGGGGTGCGGTCCATGCCGGGTGCCGGCTCCATCTTCAGTATCTACATCCCGGCGGCAGCATCCCTTGAAACATTACAGCAGGAAGGACAGCCGCCGGCTGTGGTGGGTGGCGGCAAGGTTCTGATCATGGATGATGAAGAGGTGGTCAGGATGGTGCTGGGTGAGATGCTAAAGCATCTTGGCTATCAGGTGGATTTCTCCGTAAATGGCAATGAAGCGATCAACCTGTATGATGCTGCTGCACGATCCGGAAAAAGGTTTGATCTGGTTATCATGGATCTGACCATTCCCGGTGGCATGGGTGGCAAGGAGGCGGTCAAGCAGCTCAAGGGATTGTATCCCGATGCACGGGTGATTGTGTCCAGCGGCTATTCCAATGACCCGGTCATGTCAAACTATCGCGAGTACGGGTTCTCAGGGGTCGTGCTCAAGCCCTATCAGGTGGCTGAACTGGCCGGTACGCTGCAGGAAGTGCTGGCGGCTGGATAGATGAAACCGTTTATTCCGTCAGGCAAGGCGCAGCGGCTGTGCATGCCATCATGGGAAAAAGAGGGCGAATGAAAGTGCCGACATGATCAATAAAGGCCAGTATAACAGCTCAATTGTCAAGCGGATCGGCATCTGGTTCCAGGGCTACCTGGTCTATGCAGGGGCCTCGCTCAGGAACAGACTTTTCGTACTGGCGCTTTTGACGGTGATTGCCGTGCTGCTTGGTGTGGCTGCTGTCTGGCAGATCGACCACAGGATGCATCGGGTCAGGCAGGCAAAGCGCGCCAGTCATTTGAATGACAACCTGGAGCAGATCCTGATCACCCGCTTCGGCAATACCTCCGCATTATTAGCCAGGTCAGACGCGGTCATCCGGCTCCTCAAGGGGGAGTTGTCCGATGCGGACCTGCAGGTATCCTTGACTCTGGATACGACCCGCACCATCACCGGTGCGGATTTTGTGTATCTGCTCGATGCCGGCGGGGTCTGCATAGCTGCCAGTGAGCACTGGAGCAAGCGGCAGACCATGGGCAAGCGCCATGATTTCCGCCCCTATTTTCAACAGGCCATGACTGGCAACTCTGCCTTGTATACGGCGGTAGGCAGCACAACCAGGGAGCGAGGGGTCTACTTTGCATATCCAGTCAAAGACCCGGTCAGCAGCAAGCCGATTGGTGTTGCCGTAGTCAAGGTCGGGATGGAAGAGTTGGACAAGTTGTTTCTGGCCCAGGAAGACAGGGTGCTGCTGGTATCTCCAGACGGGGTGATTTTTGCCACCAATCATCCGGCATGGCTCTACCGGACTACGTCCCGCCTGTCAGACGAGACCAAGGTACGCCTCTCCAGAGAAAGACAGTTTCCGGACGCATCTCTTCTCCGCCCGATACCGGTCGACATCACTGATGCTTACAAGCGGGTTCGGATCGGCGCGTCCTTTTATGATATGCACAAACAACCTGCGGCGATTCCCGGCTGGCAGCTTGTTACCATGAGCAGGCATGCATTCCCTGTCAGCGGTACTATTGCCACCAGCATTATTGGCCTTTGCGTGGCGCTGGTGTTTTTGCTCTATCTGGTCAGTCAGGATAAAAAACGCCGGCTGCAGTCCAGCTATGACATGCAGTCCCTGGATCTGACCAGGACACGCAATGATCTGCTTAAAAGCGAGGCCATGCTCCAGTCTGTAGTGGAAGATCAGGCCGAACTGATCTGCAGGTTTGATATTCAGTGGCGGATCAGGTTTGCTAATAGTGCTTATTGCCGCTATTTTGGCAGGCAGCGGGATGTGCTGATCGGCAGCCAATTTGATATGCACTGTGTCGGTGAGGATCGGGACGCCGTAATGGAGTGCCTTGATCAGCTTTCACAAGACGCCCCGGTTGGATCTGTTGAGTACAGGGCCGAGTTGCCTGGCGGCGGTTTGCGCTGGCATGCCGCCACCATCCGCAAGATTTTTGACGAATCAGGCAATCCAAGTGAATACCAGTTTGTGTTGCGTGATATTACCGAGCGCCAGCAGAGCGCTGAGGCACTTAAAGATGCGAACGCGGAACTGTCCCAGTATGCCTATGTGATTTCCCATGACTTGCGGGCGCCATTGCGGGCGATCCACAACTATGCCGATTTTCTGCGCGAGGACTTGCAGGATACCCTGGAAGGCGACCAACGCTTGTATCTGGATCGGCTCGACAAGGCCATACATGAGGCGGAAATGTTGATCGATGATGTGCTGGTGCTTTCCCGGGTCAGCCATTGCAATATCAGCCCGGCCAGCACGGATAGCGGACACCTGCTGGACCAGCTTGTCTCTGCCCTGGAGCTGCCCGGAGATGTCAGGGTGGTTCGACATGGTTCGGACTGGCCGGTGGTCGAGGCAGAGCCGGTGCTGCTCAGACAGATCTTTCAGAACCTGATCCTGAATGGGGCCAAATACAACAACTCGACTGAAAAGCTGGTAGAGTTGTCCTGCGCACCGGACGGGAAGGGCCGCTATGTATTCAGCGTGCGGGACAACGGTATCGGCATTGACAAACGCTATCACGAGCAGATTTTTCGCGTCTTTGAGCGGCTGCATACCCGCCAGGAATATGAAGGCACCGGAGCCGGGCTGGCGATCGTCAAAAAGGCCGTACAACGGCTGCACGGCACTGTAAGCCTTGAGTCGGAACCGGGCAATGGCAGCACATTCCATGTGATTCTGCCAGAAAAACAAGGGGAGACAGAACCATGATCAAGGAGCCGTTTGTCGTGCTGCTGGCCGAAGACAACGAGGATGACATCCTGGCCACCCGGCGCGCATGGAAAAAAAACAACATCGCCAACCCTCTGTATATCGTCAATACCGGCGAGGAGTGTCTGGACTACCTCTATCAGCGCGGAAAATATGCCGCGCCGGGCAGCGCGCCGCGTCCAGGCATACTGCTGCTGGATATCAAGATGCCGCGCATGGACGGTCTGACGGTCATTGAACATATCCGGTCCGATGAGAAGCTGCGGCGGTTGCCGATCGTAATTCTGACCAGCTCCAAGATGGAGGAGGATCGGCTCAAGGGTTATGATCTGGGGGCCAACGCCTATATCACCAAGCCGGTAGGATTTGATAACTTCAGTGAGGCGGTCAGGGCGATTCATATGTTCTGGGCGCTGGTGGAACTGCCGGAATAAATCGGATCAAAAGGGGTGAGTTATGCTTCAGAATATAAGGATTGGTACGAGACTGACTTTCGGTTTTTTGCTGGTTGCGTTGATTACCTTTGCAATCGGACTGTTTGGCTACCTGCAGGTTAACGGCTTAAGTGAAAAAAATGCCCTGCTGTTTGAAAATGGGACGGTTCCGCTGGAATGCATTGGCGAGATCAACGCCACAGGCAACAGGATCAGGGTGCTTTACACCCGGGATGTGCTCAATCGGGTGGATGCCAAGACCTTTGAGAAAACCCATGCCAGGATTGCAAATTCCGCTCTTCTGTTGAAGAGAGCGTGAAAAGGCTGGAAAAAACACTCCCCAATGATGAGGCTAAAAAGCTGTTTGCAGATTTCAAGGCTGCCCATGACAAGTTCAATCCGCTTATGGACAAGATCTTCCAGGCCGCTCGCAGTGGCAACTACGATGAGGCGTTGGAGCTGACCAGCACCAACGGTGCGGCTACAGCGGCAGCGAGGGTTGAGATAGCGTCGGTGGATAAACTCTCCGATTTTCTCGTCAAGAATGCAAAGACAATTTCAGACAGCAATGCCGTGGCTGCCAAACGTGCCGGCCTGATCATGCTGACCATGTCGTTTGCCGGTGCAGCCATTGCTTTTCTGCTGGGTTTTTTGATCTCGAAGAGTATTACCACACCGGTTTCTGAGCTGGTCAATTGCGCCCGTCAGGTGGCTGATGGTGATTTGCGCGTCAAGATAGAAAACAGTACTGAAGACGAAGTCGGGCAGTTGGCGGAAGCGTTTCGTGCCATGAACGATAACCTTAAGCATGCTATTGAACAGGTTGCCTCAACTTCTGTCACGCTTGCTTCGGCAGCCAGTCAGCTTCAGAGCAGTTCCGTCGTCATATCCACATCGACTGAAGAGGTTGCAGCCCAGAGTAATACGGTTGCCACGGCCAGCGAAGAAATGGCGGCCACATCCAACGATATCGCTGGTAACTGCCACATGGCGGCTGATCGTGCAAAACATGCCGCTGACACCACCCAGAAGGGGTTTGAGGTGGTCAGACGCACTGTTGATGGTATTCGGAGCCGGGGTGAAGGCACCAAAACCAATGCCAGGATGGTGGCCACATTGGGTGAACGTTCCGACCAGATTGGCGCGATCGTGGCAACTATCGAAGATATTGCTGACCAGACAAACCTGCTGGCATTAAACGCCGCCATTGAAGCGGCCCGTGCCGGTGAGCAGGGGCGTGGCTTTGCTGTGGTGGCGGACGAGGTCAGGGCGCTTGCCGAAAGGACTTCCCGTGCAACCAAGGAGATCGGAGAGATGATCCGCGCAATTCAGAATGAAACCAGGAGTGCAATTACTTCAATGGAGGATGAGGTCAAGGGTACCGAGCGAGGCGTTAACGAAGCGGGAGAACTGGAAGGCGCCTTGCATGAAATCCTGGATCAGGTCAACGCCATGACCATGCAGATGAGTCAGATAGCGACAGCGGCTGAGGAACAAAATGCCACTACCAGCGACATTACAAGCAATATTCACCAGATCAGTGATGTGATTCAGCAGACATCCAGTAGCGTTGCCGACTCTGCTCGGGCCGCCTCCGCACTCTCCATAAAGGCGGAAGAGCTTAAGGCGGTTGTAGGCAGATTCAGGCTTTAGCCGGGAAAGTATTGCAAATTGCGGTCAGTTTGTTTGCGGGTTTCGAAAAGCCATTTCTCTCAAAGGAATGGCTTTTCTGTGTTTATTGGGATAAAACGGAAGGCAGAAATTATGTCAGCACTGTTGCCGCACGGAGGATGGGGGATGGTGTCAGGTTGTTTTGAGGCATGCTCTGATTGCTGTAGATCTGCCATACGCGCTTTGCCCCGTCTGCTGTTGACGGGCTGTATCTGCCTGGTTCTGTCCGCTTGCACTGTCCCGTCTGCTCTCCCTGATTATAAAATACTTGATATCTACGCTTTTCGCCCCGGTGCTTCTCTGGTCGGACGCGTAGGTCTGCCACCTGCGCCCCTGTTGGATGCCCTGCAACTTTCCGACGGCCGTCCGGATTACCGGGCCTATCGTCCCACGTCAGCGGACATGGTCCAGATCGGCGCAGCACTGAATGAGCTGCCTGATCGTCAGCGCAGGGCCATGCTTGCAAGACTGGCCGGTATCTATTTTGTCTCCAATCTTTCCAGCGGCGGATATTCGGATTATGTCTATGGCCATGATGGCACGCTGCATACTGTTCTCGTGCTGAATCCTGCCATTTTGCGTGTATCCATGTCCCAATGGATAAGGGACAAGGAACTGAGCGCGTTCAGGGATGACGGCAGCGGGGTGACGATTGATGTGGATTGCGGTGATGACGATCGCAGTGCCCTGCTGTACATCCTGCTGCACGAGTCCGGGCATCTGCTGGACTATGTGGCCGGCTGCACCCCTTATGTGGAAAAGCCTCTGGCCGCGTCTGGCAAACCGCTGAAGCTTGTGCCGTTTGTTGCTGCAGCCTGGCGCAATTATGATCGGCCGCTGCCGGTCTTTGATTTTTCTGGCCGCAACCGTTACCGCTTTTATGGGGCAGCGCCAGACGCACAGCGCCCTCTGGGCGAACTGCCGCAGGCCTATCGACACCTGGCGTCGACACCTTTTCAGCTGTTGTATGCCAGCCAGAACTGGGCTGAGGACTTTGCCGAGACAGTGGCTTTCAGTGAATTTAAACGCATCACCGGCAGGGAGTGCCGCATCAGGATCAGCCAGCCGGGCAAGCCGGATTTTGAGTTCAGCCTGCTGGATCGACCTGCTGTTCAGGCTAGGCTGCCGCTTCTGTATTCTTCTTGCAACAGCATGCAGAGCGGTGGCGACCCGGCCGCACTCAGATAAGATTTCAAAGGAAACGGAGATATTTGACTATGCAATGTGCAAACTGCAAACACAACAAATGCTATACCTCGGGACAGAACTGTACCCGCCTGACCGTGGATCAGGTGGTCGAGCAGTACCAGGGGCTGGATGGTCGTATCATGCAGGCGGCTGGACGAGTGGAGGCTCGTAACTACATGCAGATGACGCGGCTTGAGGAGAGTGTCGAGTTTGCCAGGCAGATGGATGTGAAAACGGTAGGTCTGGCATTTTGTATCGGCTTTACCCAGGAAGCCTGGCTGATCTCGGCCTACTTCGAAAAGTTTTTCAAGGTACATTCGGTCTGCTGCAAGGTGTGCAGCGTGGGCAAGGAAGAGCTGGGGCTGGAGCAGATCAAGCCTGGTACCCATGAGGCCATGTGCAATCCCAAGATACAGGCCGCTATCCTGGCAGACAATGGTACGGAGCTGAATTTTACAATTGGTCTGTGCGTAGGGCATGACATGCTGTTCAACTCTGCTTCCGCAGCGCCGGTTTCTACCTTGGCAGTCAAGGATCGCGTGCTGGCCCACAACCCGTTGGGAGCGGTTTATTCCAGGTACTGGCGCCGGAAACTGGGCATCAATCCGGACGGTCAGGTTTAGTACTCGAGCCTTTAGCTTTGAGCCATGAACAATGAACCAATACCTTGATCTGTTCATAAGCTATCTGGTTGTGGAAAAGGGGCTTTCCGCCAACACCCAGGAGGCATACAGCCGCGACCTGTCGCGTTATCTTGACTTCCTGGAACGGCGTGGACGTCATGCTCCGGAGGATGTGCATCCGGCTGATATAGCCGATTTGCTGGGAACGCTAAAAGAACGGGGAATCTCCCCGCGCAGCCGGGCACGCTGTCTTTCGGCTATTCGCATGTTCCACCGCTTCCTGATGGTGGAAAATTATGCCAGTGCCAATCCCTCCTCGATCATCGAGGCACCCCGCAGCCTGCACAAACTCCCGGAGTTTCTCACCTTTCAGGAAGTGGAGGCTCTGTTTGCCGCCTGCTGTGGCGAGACGGGCGAGGATCTGCGCGATCTGGCAATGCTGGAACTGCTTTATGCTACTGGTCTGCGTGTCTCGGAACTGGTTAATCTCAAGCTTCGTGAGGTCAATCTGGAGGCCGGCTATCTGATGACTGTCGGCAAAGGTAATAAGGAGCGGCTTGTGCCGATCGGTGAGTCGGCCTGTCAGCGGGTCGTGGATTACCTGGCCCGGGTACGTTGCAGGCAGGACCGCAGTGCCGGCAGCCTGTTCCTTTTTCTTTCACGTCTGGGAGCGGTCATGAGCAGACAAGCCTTCTGGAGCATTGTCAAGAAGCGTTCACTCATGGCCGGTATTCACAAGAATATCTCCCCTCACACCCTGCGGCACTCATTCGCCACCCACCTGCTGGAGAACGGCGCCGACCTGCGCAGTGTGCAGATCATGCTCGGCCATGCCGATCTTTCCACGACCCAGATCTACACCCATGTCACCCGTGAACGGCTCAAGCGCCTGCACGAGCAGATCCATCCCCGTGGGTGAACCGGGTGATTGCCCCGGACCCGGGACGGGTCGTGCTTGCCATGATTAACCTTGAAAAAACAGTCATATTCCTGTATAAAATTTGACTGGTTTTTTGCCGCAAAGACGCCCAACGGCGTTCATTATAAACATTTTCTTGCCAACAATTTTCTGAAGCGACTGAAACTTCTTTCAACCGAAAATCCGGGAGCCTGTGTGAAAATATGTTCGCTGGCCAGCGGCAGCAAGGGAAACTGTCTCTATCTGGAGACAGGTGATGCCCGTCTGCTGATTGATGCAGGCATGTCGCTGCGTGAAACACTTTTGCGCATGGAGGGGTGCGGCATAGACCCGTCTGGCGTGCATGCTGTTTTGTTGAGCCACGAGCATGTCGATCACATCCGCAGCGCCGGCTCATTTGCCAGAAAATTCAAAATACCGGTGATTGCAAGTCATCTGGTTTGCGGCAGGGCGGAGAAATATCTGGGCAAGACCAGGGTGATCGAGTTTGAATCAGGAACAGCATTTTTGTTCAGGGGAGTCAGTGTTGATCCGTTTCCAATCACCCATGACGCCTGCGATCCGGTTGGCTTTGTGGTAGACTCTCCCGAGGGGCGCTCTGGTTCAGCGACAGATCTGGGCGTTGCGACCCGTTTGGTGGCGGACAAGCTTAAAGGGTGCCGTTTTCTGCACCTGGAGTCCAATCATGATATGGACATGCTGATGAATGGCCCCTATCCTTGGGAGTTGAAGCAGCGTATCAAGTCGCGTCATGGTCACCTCTCCAATGAAGACTGTCTGACTCTGCTGCATGAACTGGCCCATGGCGGGCTGGAACTGCTGGTGATGGCCCACCTTTCCGAGGTGAACAACCATCCTGACCGGGTGGCTGCCAGTGCCGCATCGTTCCTGAAAGATCAGAACGTCTGTGCACCGCAGGTCGTGATTGGCGACCAGTTCCGGGCCAGCCGGCTGATGGAGATTTGAACCTGTGAAAAGCATTTATCCACAGACTGCACAGAGCTTTCGAGAACGATCAAGGTGTTGAAAAATATTCGTTTTCAGCAGACAGCTGTATTTTAAAAATGAAATTCAGTAATGATTGTTTGTGGTTAGTGGCTGCTTCTAAGGATGAATAAAACAAACCGTTACAGGAGAAGATAAGATGATCCCTCGTTATACCCGTCCGGCAATGGCTAAAATATGGGAGCCGGAAAACCGTTTTCGCATCTGGCTGGAGATCGAGACCCTGGCGTGTGAGGCCCAGGCCGAACTGGGGGTGATTCCCAAGGAAGCGGTGCCGGTCATCCGCGAAAAGGGTAATTTCAATATTGAACGTATCGATGCCATTGAGGCAGAGGTCAAGCACGATGTGATCGCCTTCCTGACCTCAGTGGCGGAATTCGTTGGGCCCGATGCCCGTTTTATCCATCAGGGGATGACGTCCTCCGATGTACTGGATACCTGCCTATCCGTGCAGCTTGTTCAGGCGGCTGACGAACTGCTGGCAGACATCGACCTGGTGCTTGAATCGCTTAGAAAACGGGCCCTTGAGCATAAGCATACCGTCTGCATGGGCCGCTCCCACGGCATTCATGCCGAGCCGGTAACATTCGGTCTCAAATTGGCCTCGTTTCACGCCGAGATGCAGCGCAACCGCACACGCCTGCTGGCTGCCCGCGAAAACATCGCCACCGGGGCTATCTCCGGCGCGGTTGGTACCTTTGCCAATATCGACCCCTATGTGGAGGAATACGTCTGTGCCAAGATGGGGCTGAAGCCGGAGCCGGTCTCGACCCAGGTGATACCGCGCGATCGTCATGCCGAATTTTTCTGCACCCTCTCGATCATCGCTTCAACCATGGAGCGGATTGCCATCGAGATCCGCCACCTGCAGCGCACCGAGGTACTGGAGGCGGAGGAACAGTTCACCAAGGGGCAAAAGGGTTCTTCGGCCATGCCCCACAAGCGTAATCCGATTCTCTCCGAAAACCTGACCGGACAGGCCCGCTATATCCGTTCCATGTGCATTCCTGCCCTGGAAAACGTGGCCCTGTGGCACGAAAGGGATATCTCCCACTCTTCCGTCGAGCGCTACATCGCACCGGACGCCACTGTGGCGCTGGATTTTTCGCTGCGCCGCATGAACGGCCTGATCAACAACCTGGTCGTCTACCCTGAGAACATGCTGAAAAACCTGAACCAGATGAAGGGGCTGGTATTCTCCCAGAAGATCCTGCTCGACCTGACCCAGGCCGGCGTCTCTCGCGAGGATGCCTACCGCCTGGTTCAGAAAAACGCCATGAAGGTTTGGGAAGAGGGCAAGGATTTCCAGACTGAACTGCTGGCCGATCCGGAAGTGGTCGGGGCGCTGGGCGAGGCCAGGGTGCGGGAGTCCTTTGATCTGAACTACCACCTTAAGCATGTGGATACCATCTTCAAGCGGGTATTCGGTGAGTGAACTGCTTTCCATACTGCAGAATTTTGTCGGGCCGCAGGCCTCTGACGGTTTTTTGCGTCTCTGGGCCAAGGAGCTGCTGGATGCGCTGCTGATATTTGGTTTCTTCTGGCTGCTTTCCGAACTTGCAGGTTGGGTGCTGAATCGTTGGGGCCGTCGGCTGGCTGCTTTTACGGTCACCGAGATTGATGACCGTATTCTGACCCGGACGATCCCCAATCTGACCAGGATGCTGGTCGTGCTGGGCGCGTATCTGGCGATCCGGTCTATGCCATTACATGAGAAACTGGCGGCCTTTGTCTCCGGCGCGTTGTTTGTGACGCTGGTGATCATGCTGTTCAGCCTGTTCTACAATGCGGTCGATGAGCTGATGAAGTGGCACCTGTACGAGCGACAGGCATCCGGTAAATCGGTTCTGTCACGCCAGATGGTGCAAATGGTGGAAAAGGTGGTCATGCTGTTTCTGATCGGCATGGCCCTGATTGTTATTCTCAAACACTTTAATTACGATATCTTCTCTCTGGTGACAGCCCTGGGGATCGGCTCACTGGCCATCGGCATGGCGGCCAAGGATACCCTGGCCCACATGATTTCCGGCTTCACCCTGATGGTTGATCGTCCCTTTGAGATCGGCGACCGCATCAAACTCAACAACGGTCAGATTGGCGATGTGATCGATATCGGTCTCAGATCCACCAAAATCAAGGGGCTGGATACCACGGTAATGATCATCCCCAATTCGGATCTCTGTAATTCCACGGTGATCAATATGGTCCGTCCCACAGCCGTGATCCAGGGGCGTATTACGGTCGGCGTCAGCTATGACAGCGACGTGGAACGCGTCAAGGAGCTGCTGCTGGATGTTGCCGGCAATAACCCGGAGGTGGTGGAAGATCCTCTGCCGCTGGTGTTGTTTACTTCGTTTGGCGACAGCGCACTGAATATGCTGCTGCTGTTCTGGGTCAGCGATCCTGGTCGATTGGGCATTGTCACCGACAGTCTGAACTGCGCCATTATTCGCCGATTCCGTGAAAATGGTATTGAAATACCGTTCCCGATCAGAACTGTAAGAATGGAAAGGGAGTGCTGACATCTTTCTGTACAAGGAGGGTAAAGTCATGAGAAGCATTCTGGCAGTAATCATCACGACTGCGGTTTTCTTGCCGTGCGTTGCATGCGGGGCCGAAGAGTCTGGAGTGCAGCCGGCCACCATGGAAAAGTACCAGCGTGTCAAGCTACAGGTCGAAAAGTTGCCGTCCGGCAAGGCCCAGAAGTATGCGTCCGAGGTGATCGGGCAGACCCGCAAGAGTATTGCAGCGGCCCAGGACGGGCTTAAGACAGGTAATGACAAGCTGACCAGAGAATATACTGAAATGGCGGCATTGCAGGTGACGCTGGCCGGTGTTCTGGCCGAGGAGAGGGAAGCGGCAGAAAAGGCCGATGCCGCCCGCAAAAGGCTGGATGAACTCAATGCCCGGCTGAGCCGGATTTTGACCGGAAAGGGGGACAAGTAGATGAGAACCTGTGCTATCTATCTGCTGATGCCGCTGATGTTATTGCTGTCGTCCCCGGTCATGTCGTCTGCCGATGAACCGGCATACCCGGACTACATGGTAAAGGCTCAGTCGCTGGTGGAAAGGGCCTCTTCCCAGGCCTCGGAACTGGGCAGCTTTACCGACGAGGTGCTGATCGCACGCAATTTTATCCGCAATGCGGAGGCTGAATACAAGAAAAACCTGGGCTGGACGGGTAAATTTGATGCCAAGGCCGAGCCGACCGTGCGCTATTTTGCCAACATGGCCCAGACCCAGGCGGCGATTGTGCTGTCACGTGCCGGCAAGATCAGCCAGGAAAAGGCGCTGGCTGCTTATGAGGCCAATGCGGCCAACGTCAAGGCCAGCATCAAGGTCTTTGACGACAAGAATGCCGAGATTGCCACTCTGAAGGCTGCGCTGGAGGAGGGTGGCAAGCGTCAGGCGGCTTCGGTTGAAATGATTGCCGAACTAACCAAGTCTCTGGAATTATCCCGGGCCGACAATGCCAGGTTGAAACAGGAAGTAACCGCGCTGACCGCAGCCAAGGGGGCCGAGGCCAGCCAGAGCCAGGAGCAGATCCGTGCCCTCAACCGGCAGAAGGATTTCATTGCCGAAGTGGGCAAGCTGGGCGGCATGATCAAGGCCGGCAGCGACAACATGACCGTGATCTACCCCCGTGCCTCGATCTTCAAGGCGCCGCGCAATGATCGGCTGGCGCCGGAAGGTGTCAGGATGGTGGGGCGCGTGATCGACCTGCAGAAGAAGTATCCGGAATACCGCATCAAGGTCAGGGTACACGGCTTTGGCTCGCCGACGCGCAGCGAGGATGCCGCGGCAACTGACCGCATGGCCCGTTTGATCAGAAACAGCATGCTGGATAAGGGCCGGCTTGCAGCTGCTGATGTTGATGTGCTCGGGGTTGGCGTGGCGGAACCGATCTACCCCAAGTCCAACAAAGAGGGCAATCGCAGGGTCGAAGTCACATTTGTAAAAAAGTAGCCAGATCCCGGATGGAAATTGGGCAGCATGACCGTGGGCTGCCTTGCCGGATGATATAGACAGAAAAAACGCACATAAAAGGATTTGATGCATGCCCAACAGAATTGAGACAGCCCTGAAGCAAGGTTTGCGTGATGCCCGCGGCGAGCGGATCAGGCGCGAGATTGAGCATTTTCTGCACCTGGCGGTGGATCAGGTCAGAACCATTGATGTGTACACGGTGGATAGCGGGCTTTCGCAGGAAGAACTACGGTCTGCCGCCGCCGGCCCTTTCAGCGACCCGGTTATACAGCTTTGGAGCATTGACCGTCCTCTGGCCGCGGATTTTGATTATGCCGTCGAGGTGGGTTTCCGGCCGGGTGTGACTGACAATATCGGTCGCACTGCCCGCGAAGCGATCGAGTATCTGACTGGTCGCCGGTTCGGTTCCGGCGAGGGGGTCTATACCTCGGTGCAATATCTGATCAGCGGCAAGCTTACCCAGGCGGATGTGGAAAGGATTGCTACCGGGCTGCTTTGCAATACATTGATTCAGCGTTACACAGTTTTGTCATCGGCTGATTTTATGGCCCGGCGCGGGTTTCCGGCTGTTGTGCCTAAAGTGCAGTCAGAGGCGAAGGCAGAGATTAGAGAGATTGATCTCAATGTTTCAGATGAAGAGCTGATGTCAATCAGCAAGGCGGGGGTGCTGGCCCTGACCCTTGACGAGATGCGGATCATACAGGCCCATTATCACGACCCTGCCGTGCTGGAAGAACGCCGCCGGATGGGCCTGGGTAGCAAGCCGACTGACGTGGAACTGGAATGCCTGGCCCAGACCTGGTCGGAGCACTGCAAGCACAAGATCTTCGCCGGTACGGTGCAGTACGAGGATGAGTACGGCAACCAGCAGGAGATCAAATCCCTTTTCAAATCGTTCATCCAGCGCACCACCAGGGATGTGCGCGAAAAACTGGGCGACCGGGATTTCTGCCTCTCTGTTTTCAAGGACAATGCCGGTGTGATCAAGTTCAACGAAGATCACTCCCTGGTGTTCAAGGTGGAGACCCATAACTCCCCTTCGGCGCTGGATCCTTACGGCGGTGCCTTGACCGGCATCGTCGGTGTCAACCGTGATCCGTTCGGCACCGGCAAGGGTGCCAAGCTGATCTTCAATACCGATGTGTTCTGTTTTGCCGATCCGTTCTACGAAAAACCGTTGCCGTCCCGTCTGCTGCATCCCCGCCGCATCTATGAAGGTGTTGTGGAAGGTGTCGAGCATGGCGGCAACAAGAGCGGGATTCCTACGGTCAATGGCTCGCTGGTCTTTGACGAACGTTATGCCGGCAAGCCGCTGGTCTTTTGCGGTACGGCCGGTCTGATGCCGGCCAGACTGCAGGGTGAGCCGACCCATGAAAAGACCATCAAGCCGGGCGACCTGATTGTCATGACCGGCGGCCGGATCGGCAAGGACGGCATCCACGGTGCTACCTTCTCCTCTGAGGAACTGAATGAAAACTCACCGGTGACGGCTGTCCAGATTGGCGACCCGATCACTCAGAAGCGCATGTTTGACTTCCTGATCCGCGCCCGTGACAAGGGGCTTTACCGCTTTATCACCGACAACGGCGCCGGCGGGCTTTCCTCATCCATCGGCGAGATGTCCGGCGAATGTGGCGGCTGCAAGATGGACCTCTCCAAAGCGCCGCTCAAATATCCCGGCCTCAATCCCTGGGAGATTCTGATTTCCGAGGCCCAGGAGCGCATGTCCCTGGCCGTACCGCCTGAGAGCATCGACGAATTTCTGGATATGGCCAAACGCTTTGGCGTTGAGGCCACCGTGCTGGGAGAATTCAACGACTCCGGCACATTCCACATCCTTTACGGTGACCGGACTGTGGCTTGGCTGCCGATTGAGTTCATGCATGAAGGCTTGCCGCCCATGCAGCTGCCGGCCAAGTGGGTTCCGCCAATCCATGCCGAGCCTGCAGTTGAAGTCAAGGATAACTATAATCAGGAATTGAAGGATCTGTTGGGTGCTTTGAATGTCTGCTCCAAAGAGTCGGTCGTGCGCCGCTATGACCACGAGGTGCAGGGTGGCTCGGTGGTCAAGCCGTTTACCGGCGTTGCCAA
Source organism: Deltaproteobacteria bacterium (assembly GCA_035407085.1). Taxonomy (GTDB): domain Bacteria; phylum Desulfobacterota; class Desulfuromonadia; order Geobacterales; family Pseudopelobacteraceae; genus JBGSQR01. The sequence goes on from DAONZY010000005.1 coordinate 55,965, forward strand.
TGACGGCCCTTCCGATGCTGCTGTGGTGCGCCCGATCCTGGAATCCTTCGAGGGGGTCGTGACCGCCCACGGCATCTGTCCGCGCTATTCGGATATCGACACCTATCACATGACTGCCAATGCCGTTGACGAAGCCATGCGCAACTATGTGGCAGTCGGCGGTTCGCTGGATCTGGTGGCCGGTCTGGACAACTATTGCTGGTGCGACCCGGTCCTGTCAGAGAAAACGCCGGATGGCGCTTACAAGATGGCCCAGCTGGTGCGCTCCAATCAGGCACTCTACGACATCTGCATGGAGTACAACCTGCCGCTGGTCTCCGGCAAGGACTCCATGAAAAATGATTTTTACGACGGTTCCACCAAGATATCCATTCCACCGACGCTGCTCTTTTCTGTAATCGGCAAGATTGAGGATGCCAGGAAGAGCGTCACCATGGATGTGAAGCGTCCCGGCGACATCGTCTACCTGCTGGGCAGGACCGCCGACGAGCTGGGCGCTTCGGAGTACTTCACCCTGGCCGGTGTCACCGGCAACAAGGTGCCGCAGGTTGATGCGCAAGATGCCTACAAACGCTACCAGGCCTACCACCAGGCTGTTATGGCCGGTGCGGTCGCTTCCTGCCATGATCTGTCCGATGGCGGGCTGGCGGTGGCGGCGGCCGAGTCGGCCTTTGCCGGCGGCTTCGGCATGCTGATTGACCTCTCACGCGTACTCTGGAAAGGGGAGGGCAAAAACGACACGGCCTTGCTCTTCTCCGAGTCGGCTTCCCGTCATCTGGTGACAGTGCATTCTGAAAAACGCGAGCAGTTCGAAAGCATCATGGCTGGCAACTGTTTTGCTCCCATCGGTGTAGTGACCGAAGATGCAACCTTGAGTATCACCGGACTTTCAGGCAATACGATCGTCAAGGCCGGGCTGACAGAGCTGAAGGAAGCCTGGCAGCGGACGTTGCGGGAACTGTAGCAATATTTCGTGACCGCTTCCATCCAACATACCCTGAAAACCGTCTTCGGTTTCCACGAATTCCGCTCACCACAACAGGATGTCATCGAGCGGGTGGTGGCAGGGGAGGATGTGTTTCTGGTCATGCCGACCGGCGGAGGCAAGTCGCTCTGCTACCAGATTCCTGCGCTGCATCGTGAAGGTGTGGCGATTGTTGTTTCGCCCCTGATCTCGCTGATGAAGGACCAGGTTGATGCGCTGGCCGCCAACGGCGTAGCCGCGGCCTGTTTCAATTCGTCCCTGTCGACCGCCGAGGCCCGGCAGGTTTCTCGCCAGATGGAAAACAACGAACTGGACCTGCTTTATGTGGCTCCGGAGCGTTTGATGCAGCCGGAGTTCCTGGAACGGCTGGCGGTAATGAAGCCGTCCCTGTTCGCCATTGACGAGGCCCATTGCATCTCCCAGTGGGGGCATGATTTTCGGCCGGAATACACCCAGCTCGGCAGGGTGCGGCAACAGTTTCCCGCTGTGCCCATAGTGGCCATGACCGCCACGGCCGATCCGGAGACCCGCAAGGATATCATCCGGCAACTGGGGATCGAGACAGCCAGGGTCTTTGTGGCCGGTTTCGACCGCCCGAACATCACCTACTCGGTGATACCCAAGCAGAAGCCCTTTAGCCAGCTGGAAAAGTTTCTGGACGGCCGCCGGGATGAGGCTGGCATTATCTATGCCTTGAGCCGCAAGCGGGTGGAAGAGGTGGCCGATAAACTCCAGGCGGCCGGATTTGCCGCCGCTGCCTATCACGCCGGGTTGCCGGACGAACAGCGCAAACGCGTGCAGGATGCCTTCCGGCGCGATGATCTGCGCATCGTCGTCGCCACCGTGGCGTTCGGCATGGGCATTGACAAGCCCAATGTGCGTTATGTGGTGCATTTCGACATGCCCAAGAGCGTGGAGAGTTATTATCAGGAGACCGGCCGCGCCGGGCGCGACGGTTTGCCATCCGAGGCGCTGATGCTGTTCGGGATGGGCGATGTGATGACCGCCCGCTCTCTGATAGAAAACAGCGGCAATGCCGAACGGGTCAGGATCGAACTGCAGAAACTGAACGCCATGGTTGCCTACGCCGAGGCGCTGACCTGCCGAAGACGGGCGTTGCTGGCCTATTTCGGCGACCTGCGTGAGCATGGCTGCGATAATTGCGACATCTGCAACGACCCTCCGGTGCGCTTCGATGCATCCGAACAGGCCAGAAAGGCGCTTTCATGCGTTTACAGGGTCGGAGAACGGTTCGGAGCCAGACATGTCATTGACGTGTTGCGCGGCGCCAGGGGACAGCGGATTCTGGACCTGCGCCACAACGAGCTTTCCACCTACGGCATCGGTGCTGACCTCTCGGCAGCCGAGTGGGAAAACATCATCAGGCAATTGATACACCTGGGATACCTGGTGCAGGATTTCACCCGCTTCGGAGCGCTGGGGGTGTCATCGTCGGCCCGTCCTGTTCTTAAAGGCGAGACACAGGTGGTGCTTGGCAGGCCGCGTGATGTTGTCAAGCCGGAAAAGAAATCACGTCGTCGTGGCGGGTCTGAAGATGGGCCTCACAGTCTACTGTTCGAAGAGCTGCGCATTGTTCGCAAGCAGATTGCCGATGCGGCCGGGGTGCCTCCCTTTGTCGTATTTTCCGATGCAACGCTTGTGGAGATGGCCAAGCACAAGCCGGTTAATGATGTCGAGCTGCTTGCAATAACCGGTGTCGGCGAGCATAAGCTGAATAAGTATGGCAAGCAGTTTCTGTCTGCCATCGGTAACTTCTTGTCTGCAAATGAGTAAATTATTCTAAGGGACAGTTTTGTTTAGATTTAGTAAGATCTGGTTTCGACTCTCAAGGAGAAATGGAATATATGGCAAAGACCCGCGCAATCGTTATAACCGGTAACGGCACCAATTGTGAAATGGAGGCGGCCCATGCCTGCCGTCTGGGCGGATTTGATGAGGCGGTAATCGCCCATATCGCCGAGATACTTTCCGGAGAAATCAGGCTGGATGATTTTCATTTCCTTAACCTGACCGGCGGTTTTCTGGATGGAGATGATCTGGGCAGCGCCAAGGCGCAGGCCAACCGTTTGAAACATGCCACTGTCAGTGGTACCGGTGAGAAACTGGTTGATCAGTTTAACCGCTTTATCCAGGACGGCAAGCTGATCCTGGGGGTCTGCAACGGTTTTCAGCTGATGGTCAAGATGGGCATGCTGCCTGGTTTTGACGGTGATTACCTGACCCAGTCGGTGACGTTGACCCATAACGATTGTGGTCGATTCCAGGACCGCTGGACCTGCCTGAAGGTGGATGGTGAGTCGCCCGCTGTTTTTACAAAGGGGATCGAAAAGGGCATCTATCTGCCGGTGCGACATGGAGAGGGCAAGTTCCTCTGTGACAGCGCGGCCACCCTTAATCGCATAGAATCAGAGCATCTGGCCGTACTCAAGTATTCCGGTTCGGACTATCAGGAGGCGACAATGGAGTTTCCAGATAACCCCAACGGTGCGGTCAATGCCATTGCCGGGTTGTGTGACCCCACCGGCCGGCTGATGGGGCTGATGCCGCATCCGGAGGCCTTCGTACATTACACCCAGCACCCCCGCTGGACCAGGGAAACGTTGCCGGAAGATGGCGATGGACTGATCCTGTATAAAAATGCGGCCCAATATGTTAGATACAACCTGTAATCTGCCATCATGAAAGCACTAAGCTTTAAAACCTGGGATGTCTGGAGTCACTATAAATGGAATTGAACAGACCACACGAAGAATGCGGTGTTTTCGGCATCATCAATCATTCGGAAGCATCCAATCTTGCCTATCTGGGGCTGTATGCCCTGCAGCACCGCGGCCAGGAAAGCTGCGGCATTGTCTCCTCGGACAGTTCCACGCTGCATGAGCACAAGCGCATGGGCCTGGTGGCCGATGTGTTCGGTAATCAGGATATTTTTAAAAAACTGCCGGGCCGAGCCGCCATTGGCCATGTACGCTATTCCACGGCTGGCGCCTCGGTGGAGAAGAATGTGCAGCCGATCATGGTTGATTACTCCCGTGGGTCGATTGCGGTGGCGCACAACGGCAATCTGGTTAATGCCCAGATCCTCAAGGCTGAACTTGAGGCCTATGGCTCCATCTTCCAGACCACCATGGATACGGAGATCATCATTCATCTACTGGCCATGTCGCGCAGCAATCTACTGACCGATCGCATTGTGGAATCGATCAGCCGCATTCAGGGGGCATACTGCCTGCTGTTTCTTACCAAGAGCCGCATGATCGCCGTGCGTGACCCGAATGGTTTTCGGCCACTGTGCCTAGGCAAGCTGGGCGACGCCTGGGTGGTGGCATCGGAAAGCTGCGCCCTGGATCTGATCGAGGCCAGGTATGTGCGTGAGATCGAGCCTGGAGAGATGATCGTATGCGGTAACGATGGTTCCCTGGAATCACTGTTTCCGTTCAAGAAGATCGAACAGACACCCTGTATCTTCGAGTTTGTCTATTTTGCCCGTCCGGATTCCAATATATTTGGCGGCAGGAGCGTCTATGCGACCCGCAAGGAGTTGGGACGGCAGCTGGCCAGGGAGTTCAGGGTGGATGCCGATCTGGTTATTCCGGTTCCGGATTCCGGCGTTCCAGCGGCCATGGGTTATGCGGAGGAGTCGGGCATACGTTTTGAACTGGGGTTGATCCGCAACCACTATGTGGGCAGGACATTCATCGAACCGGCCCAGTCCATACGTCACTTTGGCGTCAAGATCAAACTCAATCCGGTGCGGGAGATTCTCAAGGGTAAGCGTGTGGTTGTGATCGACGATTCGATTGTCCGCGGCACCACCTCACGCAAGATTATCAAAATGGTGCGGGACGCCGGAGCCAGCGAGGTGCACATGCTGATCTCCTCGCCTCCGACCAGTTATCCCTGTTATTATGGCATCGATACCCCCAACCGCAAGGAGCTGATCTCTTCTTCCCATACCGTTGAAGAAATCTGTCGCTATATCACGGCTGACTCACTGGGCTATCTTTCGGAGGATGGCCTGGTCAAGGCGGTTGGCATGGAACACATCAATTTTTGCAAGGCCTGTTTTGCCGGAAATTATCCGGTTGGATTCCCCAGAGCTGAGGAGATACCCCAGATGGGATTATTTGAGGAGGGAAAACGCTAATAATGACTGACCGCGAGAAACTGAAACAGATTGTACTGGAAAAATCCTACGAGAAACGGTTGGTTAAACTGGCTTCCGGCCGTGAAAGTGATTTTTACTTTGACGGTAAGCAGACCACCCTGCACGCAGAAGGCGGGTTTCTGGTTGGCAAGTTGATGTATGAGGCCATTCGGGACGTGGCAGGGGTTGAAGCGGTGGGAGGCATTACGCTTGGCGCCGATCCGATTGCGACGGCCACCTCGATCGCTGCCCATCTGGACGGCAAAAGTCTGCATGCCTTCATTATTCGCAAGGAGCCCAAAGGGCATGGAACTGGCCAGTGGCTGGAGGGACGTAAAAACCTGCCGCCCGGCACAAAGGTGGTTATCCTGGAGGATGTGGTTACCACCGGTGGTTCCTCCATGAAGGCAGTGCGCCGCGCCGAAGAGGAGGGACTTAAGGTGCTGGGCATTGTCACGCTGGTTGATCGCGAAGAAGGCGGGCGTGAGAACATCGAGGCCGAAGGTTATTGGCTGAGGGCGCTCTTCACCAAGAGTCAGCTGGTCAGTTAAGCATATGCACATATCCGCAAGTAAACGGGGAGGGCCAAATTACGGCTCTCCCCGTTTTTTGTTGTTGGGCTGTTGACTTGTAAACGGCGGGTTTTGGGGTAAGCTTTTCGGTAATGACAGATACCATGCCCGCATGTCGGGCTGGATCATCTGCTGACAGCTGTTTTCATCATCAGCGTTCAAGAGGTTATGCAATGGCGGATACATTTTCAGTTTTACTGGTAGATAGCTCCAGATCAATGCGCAATGCCCTGCGCAAACAGCTGGAGGCTGCCGGCCATACGGTAAATGAAGCCGATAATGGTCACAAGGGACTGGATGCCTTTGAACAGTGGAAAACAGATGTTGTCATGACAGGCATGGATATGCCTGGCATGGATGGCTACGACCTGATCGCTGCCATCAGAGAAAGGGATGTGCATGTCCCGGTCATCGTGCTGTCCAGATCGGTCGCCCCGGAGGATTTCAACAACTCCGGCCGGCTGGCGGGCTGTGATTGGCTGAAGATACCGGTTAATAACCCGGCAGAGATGGATATTGTTCTTCGCAGGGGAATGGAACGCTGGCGCATTCTGGAGGAAAACCGGCGTTATCGTGAACATCTTCAGGAACTGGTCAAGGTCTATACACTGGATGTGCATGAAAGCAAGGAACGCTACAAGCGATTGCTGGATTCGCTGACCAGCTATGTCTACACGGTGACCTTCGGCAGGGACGGTACGATTGAAACCATCCACCGTCCCGGATGTGAAACCGTTACGGGTTATACCTGTGAGGAGTATGGTCTGGATCACAACCTGTGGTACCGGATAGTGCATGAGGATGATCGTCAGACGGTGCTGGATGTGGTTGAGCGCGTCATGACAGAGCCGGCAGTGCAGAAGATTGAGCATCGTATCCTTCACAAGGACGGTTCAGTGCGCTGGGTCTGCAACACCCTGGTGCCGTGCTGGGTATCCAACCACCTGCTCTCCTACGACGGCATTATCACCGACATCACACAACGCAAGGAGGCCGAGGAACGGCTGCGGCAAAGTGAGGAACGCTACCGTATCATCAGCGAGCAGAGCGGTCAGGTGGTTTACGATATCGATACCTGGAGCGATGTGCTGCATTGGAGCGGCGATGTGGAACGGATTACGGGATATCTACTCTCCGAGCTGGAAAATCTAAATATGGACCAGCGTGTGGCCCTGATCCATCCGGATGACAGGGAGCAGGCCTTGTCGGTGAAACGGCAGGCCACCAGGGAGCTGACCGCTTACAGGGTTGAATACCGTTTGCGTAAGAAATGCGGCGAGTACATCCATGTGGAAGACCATGGCGTGGTGCTGCCCGGAGCGGACAACAGGACTCGCCGACGGTTGGGCATGCTGGAAGATGTCAGCGAACGCAAGCGGGCCGAACGGGCCCTGCAGGCCAGCGAAGCCAAACTTCGGCTGCAGTTTGAGCGCATGCCGATCGGCTGTATCATGTTTGATACCAGATTTCGGGTGGTATCCTGGAATCCCGCCGCAGAGGACATCTTTGGTTATACGGCTGCCGAGGTGGAAGGCAAGCAGGTTTTCAAGCAGATCGTACCCAAGCAGTATCGCGAAGAGGCAAAAGAGGTTTGGCGGCGGCTGATGTGTGGTGAGTCCACCATCTTTAATGAAAATGGCAATCTGGCCAAGGACGGACGGATAATTTACTGCTCCTGGTCCAACACCACGCTCTATGATGATAGTGGCAAGGTCAGCGGTGTGCTGTCCATGTGTCAGGATATTACTGAGCGGATGATGGTTGAGGAACAACTCAAGCACCATGTTGATAATCTGGCGGCACTCAGTACGATCGATGCGGCCATCAACAGCAGTCTGGACCTGAGGATCACGCTGAAGGTGCTGCTGCAGGAAACCCTCAAGCAACTCAATGTGGATGCTGCCAGTGTACTGCTGCTGGATCCCTATAGCCAGATGCTGGAGTACAAGGCCGGCATGGGCTTTGACACCAGGAGGATCGGCTTTTCCAGGGTTCGTCTTGGCGAAAGCTATGCCGGTAACGTGGCGCGGGAACGCAAGATACGAATTGTCAGCAATGCGGGTAATTCACAGGAGTGGGATGCACCGCATAACCTGCTTTCCTGCGAAGGATTCAAGGCCTATGTGGGTGTGCCGCTGGTTTCCAAGGGCCAGGTCAAGGGGGTGCTGGAGATATTCCACCGCTCGCCGCTTGAGCCTTCCCAGGACTGGCTTGTATTTGTCGAGGCCTTTGCTGGCCAGGCTGCCATTGCCCTGGATAATGCCGAGGTCTACGATTGCCTGCAAAATTCGCACAGTGAGCTGCTGCTGGCTTATGACACAACCATTGAGGGGTGGTCACGAGCCCTGGATTTCAGGGACAAGGAAACAGAGGGGCACAGCAGACGTGTAACGGATCTGACTGTACGCATAGCCAGGGAGATGGGTATTGGCAAGGACAAGCTGATTCATATCCGCAGAGGGGCATTGTTGCATGATATCGGCAAACTGGGGGTGCCGGACAGTATATTGCTCAAACCGGGCCAGCTGACGGATGTGGAGTTCGATATCATGAAGCAGCACACCAGAATTGCCTTCAGCATCCTTTCGCCAATCGAATTTTTGCGACCTGCCATTGAGATTCCCCATTATCACCATGAAAAGTGGGATGGTAGCGGCTATCCGCACGGTATGAAGGGTGATGAGATCCCGATCTCGGCCAGGATATTTGCTTATGTGGATGTCTGGGATGCATTGCTTTCCGATCGACCTTATCGCAAGGCCTGGCCGTTTGAAAAGGTGCGTGATTATATCCGTTCCCAATCGGGAATGCATTTTGACCCCAACCTGCTGAATGTGATCGAAAAGGTTGTGTTTGAACAGTCGGAGCTATGGTTGCCGCTTTACTGACGAGTCTGTTTTCAGATGTCTTTTGATGTATGGCCAAGCAGGGCCTGCAGTGGCAGGCTGATGCTGCCGGTGTCGCTGTCGGAAAGGACGGTGCGGCCATGGTGATAGTGGAAATGTTCAAAGGCAAGTCGATAGACGAGCATCGGGTGGAACTGGTGGAACGCAAAGGAACCGGACATCCCGACCAGATCTGCGATTCCGTGATGGAAGCCGTTTCTCTGGCGCTCTGCCGTGAGTACATGGCCCGTTTTGGCCGGATACTGCACCACAATATCGACAAGGGACTGCTGGTGGCCGGGCAGGTGGAAAAACGCTTTGGCGGCGGACGGGTTGTTAATCCAATGGAGCTGGTCATCGGCGACCGGGCTACAAACCGTTACGGCGGCAGCGAGATCCCGGTGGAGGAGATTGCCATCGAGGCCGCCCGAACCTGGATCGGTGAAAATTTGCGCTTTGTTGACCCGGAGCGCCATATCAACTTCAAGGTCGTGCTGGCGCCCGGTTCTGAGGAACTGGGTGACATCTTCCAGCGTCCGGGCGATATTTATGTGGCCAATGACACATCCGCTGCTGTAGGGTACTATCCGCTCAGCCCGACTGAAAAGGTGGTGCTGGGGGTGGAGCGCTTTCTGAACGGTCGTGAATTCAAGGAGAGATTTCCCCAGACAGGTGAGGATGTCAAGGTCATGGCAGGACGTGGCGGCCATTATCTCGACCTTACCATCGCCATGCCGCTTTTGGCCCCCTTTGTCAAGTCGGAGCAGGCCTATTTTGAGATCAAGTCCGCCATTCATGATGAGATCAGGAGCTTTACCGAAAATCTTGCTGTCTTTGATCAGCTTTCCATCAACTACAACACGCTGGATGTCAGGGGCCGCGGGCTGGGCGGCGTCTACCTGAGCCTGCTGGGAACCTCGGCCGAAGATGCCGACTCGGGCCAGGTCGGGCGCGGTAATCGGGTCAACGGGCTGATTTCCATTAACCGTCCGATGGGGTCTGAGGCGACAGCGGGCAAGAATCCGGTCAGCCATGTGGGCAAGATCTACAACCTGCTGGCCCATCGCATTGCCCGGGAGATATACCAGGGCATTGAGGGCATCAAGGAGGTTTATGTACTGATGCTGAGCCGGATCGGCTCTCCGATCAACCGTCCGCAGATCGCCACGGCGCAGCTGCTATTGGAAAAAGGTCGTCATGTGGATGAGATATCGGCGCGGGTTGAAGAGATTTTTGAAGGCGAAATGGCGGGTATCAGCCAGTTCTGCGATGCATTGATCAGGGGCGAATATCCGGTCAGCTGAATTGCTTTTGCAGTCTGGCTGTGCTACTAAATTCGTCATCAAAAGAAACGGGACGGATTTGGATATGACCAGCAAACAGCGCCTGGACAAACTGATGGTGGCACGCGGTATGACCGCCTCCCGGGAGCGGGCCCAGGCGCTGATCATGGCTGGCCAGGTGGTGGTCGGTGATCATACGGTTGACAAAGCCGGTCAGCAGGTGCCCCTTGATGCGCAGATCCGTATCAAGGGGGAGATCCTGCCCTATGTCAGCCGGGGGGGGCTAAAGCTGGCCCATGCGCTGAAGCAGTTCAACCTGGATGTGAGCGGGCTGGTGGCGATGGATGTGGGCGCCTCGACCGGTGGTTTTACCGATTGTCTGCTGCAGTCCGGGGCTGAGCGTGTATTTGCGGTTGATGTTGGCTACGGCCAGCTGGCCTGGTCCCTGCGCCAGGACAGCCGCGTGGTCAACCTGGAAAAGACTAATATCCGCAGCCTGACCAGTGAGCAACTGGGACAGGTGCCTGACATGGCCGTGATTGATGCATCGTTTATCTCGCTGGCCAAGGTGCTGCCCCCTACGGTCGCCATTGTCAGGCCGGGCGGCATGATTGTGGCGTTGATCAAGCCCCAGTTCGAGGTGGGCAAGGGCGAGGTGGGCAAGGGCGGGATTGTTCGTGACCCGGCTGCCCACGAAAAGGTGATCGCGTCAATCCGTCAGCTGGCTGTTGATACGGGGCTGACGGTGGATGGCTTGTGCGAATCCCCGATTACGGGGGCGGATGGCAACCGGGAGTTTCTGATACTGCTCAGATTGCCTGAATAAAATCGGAGGTGCAAAAAGTGGAAGAATGCCTGTTCTGCAGGATCATCAGGGGTGAGATACCGTCAAGCAAGGTGTTTGAGGACGATCAGCTGCTGGTGATCGAGGATATTGCCCCGCAGGCGCCCCTGCATTTGCTGATGATACCCAAAAAGCACATTGTCAACTGTCTGGACCTGGCGGATCGTGATCAGATGCTGGTGGGCTACGTGTTCCGCAAGGCAGGGGAGATTGCCCGTCAGAAGGGGTATGATCAAAGCGGTTTCAGGCTGGTGCAGAATAATGGCGCCGGCGCAGGCCAATCGGTTTTCCATATGCATTTTCACCTGCTGGCTGGTCGGGATCTGGGCTGGCCTCCGGGGTGATATTGTGGTTCGACTGTATCCGTCTGTTTGATTGTTCAATTAACTTAGAGGTGCTTATGAAGTTGCTGATTACCATATGTGCCGTTTTGTTCAGCTTTGCCATGGTGAATGCCGAAATCTATTCCTGGACCGATGGTGCCGGGACGATGCATTTTACCGAGGATTACTCCCAGGTGCCGAAAAAGTATCGCAACAAGCTGACAAGGCATGCGGAAGACGAAGACGCACCATCGACTGCACCGGCGGCGCCCCGACCTGCAAAAGCTGCTGCCAAGCCCGCTGTGTCAGCTCCGCTGCCAGCCGGTTCAGCACCGGTGAAGGGCAGGGACGGCAAGCTGCTCTATGGCGGCAGACCGGTTTCCCAGTGGCAGAATGAGTTCCGCGCCAGGGAATCTGCCTACAAAAGCCTGGAAAACAGACTTGACCAGCTTGCCGGGCAGATCAAAAGGCCGGTCGGCATTCCCCGCGAGCGGCGTGATGCGCTGCCGCAGGAGTTCAAGGCCACTCAACAGGAATACCTGAAGGCATTGAAGGAGTACAATGATCTGAACGACGCCGCCAATCGTGCCGGGCTTCCGGCGGAATTCAGAAAATGACTGGCGATATGGAGATGGCGATGCGATGGGTGATGGTTGTAGCTGTTTTTTTCTTGTCGGCCGTATCCCTGCAGGCAGAGACCTATACATGGACCGATGACAGCGGCACGGTTAACTTTGCCGACGATCTGTCGCTTGTTCCGGCCAGATACCGCAGCAAGGCGCGCGTAAGCGGCTTCGACGGTGGAACAGCGTCTGCACCGGTGCCTGCCGTCACCGCACCTGCCGGCGCCAAACCAGCTGCCATGCCCGGCGCCAAAGCGGAACCGGAGAAGTCCTATGGCGGCAAGACCCAGGCAGATTGGAAAAAGGCATTACAGGAAGTGCAGGCGGAGATCAAACAACAGGATGCTTTGGTCAAGAAGCTGGCCAAAGATGTACAGGATCGTGACCAGCTCTATGTGGGGCGCGCCCAGTTCGACGCCCGTCAGCGTTACAACGCAGCGGTCGAGGCCTTCAACAAGGCATCTGCAAGGTTTGATCAATTGCTGGCCGAGGCACGCAGGGCCGGCGCTCCTTTGTAGACCGTCATTTAGCAGGGCAACAAAAAAGGCCCCTCGGGATGTCCCGGCGGGCCTTTTTCTCTGCGGCCTTGCGCTTGCCAAGGCAGCATACCCCGGATTGCCGTAATCTGTTTTAACCGCATCGCCGTTTCTCGCTGCTGGGAGAATCCATCATCTCCTGACTTCCGCGGTCAACACCAACTATCCACACGCACAATCCAGTGATTCAAAGAACACTCTTTGACTATAGTATACCACCAGTAACAGCTGATGTTGAGTCGTTATAAAAGCCCGCACCTTTATTGCCAGAATGGTCTGCCACTCTTAGCGGTTTCAATTTCATGACTGATTTGCTACTATTCCTGCATGGGTGAAAAACTGATCTGTAATAACAAAAAGGCCTACCACGATTACTTTGTGGAAGAAAAACTTGAGGCCGGGATAGTGCTGCAAGGCACGGAAGTTAAATCACTGCGGTCTGGCAAGGCCAATCTGAATGATGCCTTCATGCAGGTAAAGAGCGGCGAGGCCTTCCTGCACAACCTGCACATATCAGCATACGAGTTTGGTAACCGGCAGAACCACGATCCGGATCGCCACCGCAAACTGCTGCTGCATCGCAAGGAAATCGACAAATTGTTTGCAGGTATCCGGGAAAAGGGTTATGCTGCCATCCCTTTGCGCATGTACTTTAAAAACGGACTGGTCAAGGTTGAGATAGGTCTGGCAAAGGGTAAAAAACTGCACGACAAGCGGGAGGATCTGAAGAAAAAGGATTCTCACCGCGAAATATCCCAAGCGCTGAAGGCAAGAAATCGGGATTAATCCGTGACTCGTGTCCGGAGACCGTTGACCGTTAATATTACGGGTTAGGCTAAGGTCACGAATAACGGAATCAATAAGTGGTAACGATGAGCGGTCAACGAACACGGACAACGATTTTACAAGGGGGTGTAAAGGTTTCGACGGGGAATTGAATTTCTGGATTGCACCGGGTCGGGGCAGGTGGCCGACCTTAATAAACCTGCAACGGCTTAATTGCCGACAATTATAACACTCCTGTTGCACTAGCTGCTTAACAGGCGCCCCCGACCGAGATGCCGATGGTAGGAAGGGGGCGTCATTTACTATCGGATAGGGAAGCGCAACGCCCGTAGCGCAACCCGAACCTCAACGGGATCGCTGGTCTGATGCTTTGTCATTTGCGCAACGGCCCGGCTAAATTGAGCAACTGACTAACGGTGTAGTAATTCAGATTGTAGGTTTTTCGGACGCGGGTTCGATTCCCGCCACCTCCACCATTTAAAAAAGACAAACCCGTCTCTCTGGGGGTCATTCTCCGAGGTGACGGGTTTTCTTTTTTCCCGTTGTTTCTAAAGGGGTTGCAGCTGTTTCACGTCTTTCCAAAACACCTCTCCGCACCATCGATTCTCCACATCCTCCGACTCTTCGTCTACGGCACCCTGAAACGGGGCTACTGGAACCATCAACGCTTCTGCGCCCAGGCCCGCAGCATCGAACCGGCCGTGGTCTGGGGCAGGCTCTACCATCTCCACGCCGGGTTCCCGGCCCTCGAGGTGCCGGAGGGACTGATCCTGGCCCGGGGCACCGCCGACCCGATGGCCGATGCCCGCAGACAGCACGAGAACGACACGCCACGCTTCGGCCGTCCGACCGGCGACTGGGATCTGATCAGTGGGGAACTGGTGACCTTCACCGACCCGC
>DAONZY010000006.1:0-36876 GCA_035407085.1 Deltaproteobacteria bacterium
ATCAATGTGACCAACCCGGCAATCTGGCGCACCTTGTTGCTCTGAAGGTGTCCGATGAAGTGCCATTCGACTGGCAGATCAACGTTGTCCGCTTTGTTCAGCAACTCCTGGACATAGTTCTCACCAAATACGGTTTGACCGGCTTGGCAGGCCGCATCAACCTCTGATGCCGACCGTGTCTTGGAAACCGCCACCAGCCTTATATCAGCCGGGCTCCTGCCTACAAGCTCAGCGGCTGCGGCAATCCTGGCTCTGACAACAGACAAGCGCTCAGCGACAGACATTTCCCACCTCACCGACTTTGATCTGTTCCAGCATTTCGCACAATTCGGTCATCGGCAGGCCGATCACATTGCTATAGGAACCGTGGATAGTGCGCACGAAATGAATCGCCCCGCCCTGAATAGCATAGGCGCCGGCCTTGTCCATCGGGCAGCCGGTGGCAATGTAATCGCTGATCTCCTTCTCCGCAAGCTGCTTGAAATTGACCCGGGTTGTAACCGCCCGGCTGATCATGCGGCTGTTCTGTCGATCCAGTACCGCAACCCCGGATATGACATCATGACTGCGCCCTGACAGCAGCGTGAGCATGCGCCTGGCCTCCTGTTCATCAGCCGGCTTGCCCATGATTCTGCCGTCCAGCACCACCACGGTGTCCGAACCGACAAAAAAACGCCCCGGCACCCTGTCAGCCACAGCTCTGGCCTTTTCGCACGCCAGCCTGATCACATGTTCCTCGGGCAGTTCGCCGGAAAGCGGATCTTCACATATGTCAGCCGCCGCCACATCAAACTCTATCCCTGCCAGGGCCATCAATTCCGCACGGCGAGGGGAGGCCGAGGCCAGTATTATCTTCTGATTCATGTGTGTTTTCCTTGATTGGAATTGCGTTGCATCCGCCGTCTGTTCAGCAGGAACAGCAGCGCAATGACCGTGTAAATACCCGTTCCCAGCAGAACACTGACCATCTTGCCCTGCAGCAAACCATAGCCCAGCGAAACCGAGCCCATGACAAACAACAGGAACTCCATTGAGAGCATCCTGCCGATCAGACCAACCTCCTGCCGCTGTTTGTCCTGATCCATTCGGTTTCCTCCCCCCCGTCAGGGGAACATCTTGCCCGGATTGAGAATATTCTGCGGATCCAGGGCCTGCTTGATGGCCTGCATGGCGGCAATCTGATCCGCCGAAAGTTCCTGCTCGATAAAGGGGGCTTTGGAAAGACCGACACCATGCTCACCCGACATGGTTCCCCCCAGATCCAGGGCGGCCTGGAACACGTCACGGATGGCCTCGTGGGCCTTGGCCTCCATACCGGGCTGCCGCTTGTCCACCATGATGTTGACATGAATATTGCCGTCCCCGGCATGGCCAAAGTTGACGATCGGCATGCCATAGCGGGCTGAAATGCCTTCAATGCGCCTGATCACATCTGGAACTCTGCTCCGCGGAACAACGATATCCTCGTTGTATTTGTCCGGATTGACATCACGCAGAGAGGGTGAAACCAGGCGGCGCACCTTCCAGAGTTGTTCGGATTCGGCTTTGTCGCTGGCAGACCTGAACTGCACCAGTCCGAACGGCTGGATGATACCATGGATCCTGCCCGCCTGCTTTTCAATCAGGTCACGGTCACCATCAACCTCGATCAGCAGCACCGCACGCCCCTCCCCGGGCAGGCCCAGACTGAAACGCCGTTCCACGCACTGCAGTGTGGCATGATCCATAAACTCCAGGGTGGTTGGGATAATCTTGGCGCCGATTATGGCTGATACGGATTTGGCCGCCCCGTCGATGGAATCGAAGATCGCCAGCATGGTTTTTCTGGCCTCCGGACTGGGCAACAGCCTGAAGATGATTTTGGTGATGATGCCCAGTGTCCCCTCGCTGCCACAGATCAGTTTGGTCAGGTCATAGCCCACCACTCCCTTGTAGGTTTCCCCTCCGGTGCGAATGATGCTGCCATTTGGGAGTACAACCTCCAGCCCCATCACATAATCCTTGGTACAGCCGTACTTGACCGCACGGGGACCGCCGGCATTCTCGGCCACATTGCCGCCCAGCGTAGAAAACCTGAGCGAAGCGGGATCGGGTGGATAGAACAGCCCCAGTTTTTCAACTGCCTGCTGAAATGCTTCCGTAACCACACCCGGCTCCACTTCAGCGATCAGGTTTTCGGTGTCAATACGCAGAATACGGTTCATGCGGGTCGTCACCAGCACCACTCCACCCGCCTTCGGCAGACTGCCGCCGCTGAAGCCGCTGCCTGCCCCCCGCGGAAAAACTGCAAAGCCTTCCTGCCCGGCCAGACGCATGACCGCTGCAACCTCGGTCGCATTGGCCGGATGTACCACCGCATCCGGCAAAAACTCCATCTGGGTGGCATCATAGGAGTAACAGACCAAGTCAGGCCTCTCGGTAAGCAGATTGTCGGCACCGACAATTTTTACCAGTTTATCGATGACATCACTGTTCAGCATGACTGCTCCAATCCGGTTTTTTGTTCTGCTTTACTAAGATTGTGCTGAAATTCAAGGCTGCAGATTTTCACTGTTACGGCATTCGCCTGATCATCTGGACATGCCTTGCAGACCGCAACAAGATACATGATTGCCGCCTGTTTAGGCAAGGCCGCAAACGCCACTGCGCAACAATCCGGTTGATATCAAAGGGGTTATACCGTACAATAATTGAACTTTAATGACTTCGTGCAATCTTCGCCAGGCTTCAGATAATTTGCCAGTCACCAGATTCAGGGGGTTCATGTGGTTGATCTGCTGCTGATTACCGACATACCGCGACTGATCCGGCTGTTCACCCAGTTTCAGGACGAACAGGGACGCGAGCTGCGCATTGCCACGGATATCGACAGCATCTCTCGTGAAATCACCGCCGCCAAACCACGGAGTATCTTCATCCAGACCCACCTGTCCGGACTGTCCGCCGACATCCTATTGATGCACATAAAAAAACTGCTCGGAAAACGCCGATGCCGCTTTGTTCTGCTGTGCGACCCACAACAGATCAGCAGCGAGATCCTCAGTCTGTATCATGGCAATATCGACATCTCCCAAGATGATGACAGCCTGCTTGTTTCAATTATTGAACAGATGAACTGCTCCGACGCGACTCCATCGCATTTCGGGGAACAGCACCAGGCCGGAACTGATGACACAACGCGGCTGCAGACCGTATCATTTCCCCCACCAGATGCTAACGGTGACGACCGCTTTGAGGCACTGCCCGGCAACCGGCCAGCAACAGCACCCGAACCGGCACCACAGATCAGGGAACAGTCTGCAGAGAATTCAGCTCCCGGAGATGAACCGGGCATCAGCTATCCCCAGCGCAAGCAGCTCTCGGTTTATTCAGAGTTCACAACTACCTTTGACAGCGCCGTCAACGACATGAATGACGCCAAACAGACTGATCAACCCGAGGTCGAATGGCAGACACAGACAGTTGCCGGGATCGGGGTGGAGTCTGCAGAACCATCCCGGCCAGGCTTTTTCCGGTTTGTACGCTGGGGGATCCCGATCATTGCCGGGATCGCACTGTTCACCTTCCTGCAGCATCGTTCTGCAGAGATTCAGCCGACCAGCGACAAACAGCCTGCCGACAAGGTTGTCTCTCCGCCAAAAGCAGCAGCCCCCCAGGTGACTGCCATACAACCCGCCGCCCCGGTTGCGCCCCGTCTGGACAAACTGCCTGACTTCATCCCTTCCGACAGGCCAGACAAGGCATATGCCAAATCCCATCCCGGCTGGGAACGCTACCGGGGCAACAGCTTCGATTACAAGGTGTTCCGCCAGGGAAAACAGATCACGGCCATCCAGATTATTGACCGGAGTGGCAAAGGCATTTCAGATACGTTCCTGCAGAAAGTGCTGGTAAAATTGGTACCAGCACCGGCCTATCGGCTGGAATCCAGTGAAATGAAGGGCGGTTATGAGATACAGCGCGGTCGGGCCGCAGCAAACCTGCAGACCATCCATTATCGCGATATTTCAAACCAGCAGGTGCGGGGATTTGTTGCCAGTTGGCAGTGAATTAGGTTAGCCATAAAACACTGAGCCGTATTTCAAACAAAAAAGGGGCATGCTTTCTCGGCATGCCCCTTTTCAGCGATTATCGGGATAATTCAGTTGCCAGCCAGTTTCAGATAACACTCTGCCTTGTACAAACTGGCATCAGCAGCCTCCGGGGCGGCCGGCGCCATGGCCAGAAAACGATCAAACCGTTCAATGGCTGAACTACAGTTGCCCTGGCGGTAATACTCCAATCCCCTGGCAAAATCCGGATGCACAGCCACAGAACGTTCCCTGGCACGCTCAACAGGCAGCGGATTAACAGGGTCAGATCTCTTTACCGCCGTAATGGACTTGCTGCTACTGGTCACGTATTTCTGACTATCTGCCTTGCTGCTACGATGCGGTTTTCCTGTTTTTGGCGGTACGGCCTTGACCGGCACCCGCAGCACATCGCCAGTATGGATCAGGTGCGGGTTGCTGATACGGTTGAAAAGCAGAATCTGGGGATAGTAGTAACCACGTCCGATAATGCGCTTGGATATGCCGGAAAGCGTGTCGCCCCTGCCAACCACCACCTCGCGCACCAGAACACCATCATCCGGCTTGACCTGTTCATTCGGAGCGAGAGGTCTTGGTTCATAGAGATAATGCTGCTCGGCCGTAGCTGCGGCAGCGGTCAGGACACATACAACAAGTGCAGCAGAACAAAAACTTTTCCTCATCTCAGTACCTGTTCCCCAGTTGATCTTCATAGCTCATTGCGTTTTTGATCTGCAGATTGGCCCCCACTGCAATACCTGGTCTGACGCGATAAGAAACCTTGATGGTGCGCTGTTCACCAGCGCCCAGCTCCGTAAATTTCCAAACGTGGCTGCTGCCTGCGGATGCGGTTCTGGCCGGCTCGGAAGCAACCAGTTCCAGCTGGTCCGGCCAACTGCTCTTTAACTCAACTACACGGGCCAGATTCGAGCCGCGATTGGCCACATTCATCTCAAAGGTCGTGATCTCTCCCGGCTTTAGGCGTCCATCCCGCCCACTGACTGCCATTTGCAGTACCGGACGGGAGTACTTCAAACTGGCGGAGGCAGCAGCGGTTCTGGAAGGGCTGCCGACCGAGACAAAGCGGATGCCCACGTCGCCATCGGCACCATCGCCGGCGCTGCGGGAGGTTTTAACCACCATGGCAACCCGGGCCTCTTCCTTTGGTTCAAGCGGACCGATGCTGGAGATGACCGGCTCGTTGCTCTGCCTGATGCCATCCCGGTTCAGGTCGTTGAAAATAACCGCATCCATGGCACCGCTTGTCATGGCGCCAATCTTGAAGGTATCGCGCACATTGCCCGTATTTGTGACCGTAAACGGCACTGTTACCGTCTCACCAGGGATAACGACCAGCCGCTCTGCCCCATGGCTGACCCGGATATTGTGAACCGGCCTGACCGTTGCCACATTGGACACAAAGGCAGCACTGGTCTTGAGTGTATTGTTGATCAGCTCAGCCCGGGCCAGCAACTCCTGTCCGGACAAGGCATCATCCTTGAGCTGAAAACCGATTGCAAATTCCCTGCTCTGACCGGACTTGATCTCCAGCCCATCCAGCACAAGCGCAGCCCTCATTTCCTGACGGAAACCGGAAGCGGCATAATCAAGCGGCTCCAACTGCGGGGGAAAGTCCAGCCTGAGGGTGACATTCCTGGCCGCCGAACTGCCCAGGTTCAACAGGGCAATCCGGTAGACGATTTTATCACCGGGCAGCAGTTCCGACTTGTCCGATTTCAGTACTGAACGCAGCAGCGGTGCTGCGGCAATCATGCGCACCTCACGCGACTGGGTCGTTTCACCTGTGAAACGGGAAGCCGCCTTGACCGGGTAGTTGATCCGCAGGCCGTCAATGGCGCTGGCCGGGATTGCCAAAGTGATCTGTCCCTGGAAGGTCTCACCGGGGGCCAGCGCGGGGGTTTGGTTGATGGACTGATCCGGAGCAGTGGCTGAAACAAAGGCAACATTGTAATCCGCCGGGAATCCGGATTCCAGATAAAAGGAATCCGTGCCGTTACCGCGGTTGGTCACCTTGAAGGGCAGCGCTATGCGGCTGGCCACGTCGTAGGTCCTGGGTGTTGAAATCACATTGAAATCAAAGCTGCTGAACTGAGCCACTTCCACCTTGAGTACATGGCTATTGTCAGACTGTCCTGCCGCCTGGGAAGCTTTGGCTGAAGATGCCTCTACAGCAATACCCATTTCGGCCAGCTTTGCAGATGCAACTGAGGCGGCCCGTGTGCCCGGGTACTTTTCTACCACTGATTTGTACTGTGAGATCGCCTTTTCACGCATACGAAGCTGTTCGGCTGCTTTACGTTTCTGTTCTTCCCGTGCGGCCAGACGTTTTGCCTCGGCAGCCTTGGCTGCGGCGATGTGCTCCTGTTCGGCCTTGGCAGCTGCCAGGCGGGCCTGCTCAGCCTTGACCCGCTCGGCTTCGGCCTTCATAGCGGCCTTACGCTGCTGTTCAGCCAGCTCGGCTCTTTTACGCTGTTCTTCCGCCTTGATGGCAGCCTGGCGCTGCTCTTCTGCCTTGGCGGCGGCAATCCGTTTTTGTTCTTCCATTTCCGCCAGGCGTTTTGCCTCGGCAGCCTTGGCGGCGGCGATGCGTTCCTGTTCGGCCTTGGCAGCAGCAAGGCGGGCCTGTTCGGCCTTGACCCGCTCGGCCTCGGCCTTCATAGCGGCCTGACGCTGCTGTTCGGCCAGCTCGGCAATTTTACGCTGCTCTTCTGCCTTGAGGGCGGCTTGGCGCTGCTCTTCTAACTTGGCGGCAGCGATGCGCTGCTGCTCTTCCCTTGCTGCCAGGCGTTTTGCCTCGGCAGCCTTGGCTGCGGCGATGCGTTCCTGTTCAGCCTTGGCAGCAGCAAGGCGGGCCTGCTCAGCCTTGACCCGCTCAGCTTCGGCCTTCATAGCGGCCTTACGCTGCTGTTCTGCCAGCTCGGCTTTTTTGCGTTCCGCTTCCGCCTTGATGGCAGCCTGGCGCTGTTCTTCTAACTTGGCGGCGGCAATCCGTTTTTGTTCTTCCAGTGCCGCCAGGCGTTTTGCCTCGGCAGCCTTGGCTGCTGCGATCCGTTCCTGTTCGGCCTTGGCAGCTGCCAGGCGGGCCTGTTCGGCCTTGACCCGCTCGGCCTCGGCCTTCATAGCGGCCTGACGCTGCTGTTCGGCCAGCTCGGCTTTTTTGCGTTCCGCTTCCGCCTTGAGAGCGGCTTGGCGCTGCTCTTCTAACTTGGCGGCGGCAATCCGTTTTTGTTCTTCCAGTTCCGCCAGACGTTTTGCCTCGGCAGCCTTGGCTGCGGCAATGCGTTCCTGTTCCGCCTTGGCAGCTGCCTGACGGGCCTGTTCGGCCTTGACCCGCTCAGCTTCGGCCTTCAGGGCGGCCTGACGCTGCTGTTCTGCCAGCTCGGCATTTTTGCGCTGTTCTTCCGCCTTGAGGGCGGCTTGGCGCTTCTGTTCTTCACCAGACTGCTTGTCATATGCCGCAGCCAGGCCAAGCAATTCCTCCTCAACGGTCGACTTCAAAGGATTGTCCGGATATTCACGCGTGAACTGGGACATGTAGCGCGCGGCATCCTGCCGATTGCCGTTTTTGAAATGGGCCCGTGCCAGCCAGAAAAGGGTCATATCCCTGAGCGGACTCTGGGGGTGCTTCTGCAGCACATCATTCATCCTGGTAACAGCAGTGGTATAGTCTTTTTGCTGATAGGCATTGAAACCGGCAATGAAAATCTGGGAGTCTTCTGTTTCCTGGCTAAAAACAGGCTGAACCATGAAGACAGCAGAAATTGCCAATACTGAGAGAAACCGGATGACTGGCCTGCGGCATAAAATCATAGATATCACGGTGGTGGACCTCTTATTGGCCGGCGCTGGGAATATAGGCACGGAGAGAGATATATTGACGAATTAAAATGCCTTTTTAATATCACCTCTGCCCGTTGATTGTCAATCAAAGAAAGGTTTTTTAAGTGCTTGAGACAACAATAAAAAATTGAATCCGAGCCCCTGACAGCCTGCCCGGACGAAAGCTGCCGGAGAACTGATAAAAAGCCACCGTAAACCTTGCTATCGTGCCACACGCCACAAGAACACACCCAACAATTATCGCTGTTCCTATTATGCAATTTTCCGGCTAGAATGGCGGCCATGCACATTGAGGATAAAATACGCCTTTTTCCTGCCTCGCCCGGCGTCTACATCATGCGCGACGCTGGCGGCGAGATCATCTATATCGGCAAGGCTCGAAGTCTGCGCCAGCGCGTAAGACAGTACTTTGGCGCCTCCACTGATTCGCGCTACCAGGTCAAATTTCTTGTGGCCAAAGTCGCTGACATCGATTTCATGCTGACCGACACGGAAAAAGAGGCGCTGCTGCTGGAGAACACACTGATCAAGCAGCATCGCCCCCGCTACAACCTCAACCTGAAAGACGACAAGACCTACTTCTCTCTGCGCATCGATCCGCGCGAGGAGTTTCCGCGCTTTACCATCATCCGCAAGGCGACTCGGGACGGTGCGCGCTATTTTGGGCCATACGCTTCCGCTTCAGCAGCAAAAGAAGTACTGCGACAGCTGCAGCGCATGTTTCCGCTGCGACACTACCCCTTGGCGCGCTGCATGTCCCGCAACCGCCCCTGCCTCTACCATCAGATCGGACAGTGCAGCGCCCCCTGCCAGAAGCTGATCAGCCCCGCTGATTACGCCACACTTGTGGCGGGGGCCATGCTGTTTCTGGAGGGCAAGAACCATCAGCTGGTGGCGGAATTCAAACGGCGCATGCTGGACGCCTCCAGCGATCTGCGCTTCGAGGAGGCGGCCCGCTGGCGCAACCTGCTGCAGTCGATTCAGATCACAGTGGAAAAACAGAAGGTTGTCACAGCCGGCGGCAGTGATGCAGACACGATCGGCTTTCACCGCGACGGCAACCGCCTGGAGGTGGCCCTGCTCTATATGCGCGGCGGAGTACTGACCGGCAGCCGCCAGTTTGAACTGCAATGGGAGCTGGAAGACAGTCAGGCCATCTCCGAGTTTATCCGCAGCTTCTACAGCGAAAACGCCTTTATCCCGGAGGAGATTCATCTGCCGCTGGAGATTGAAGACAGTGCCTCGCTGGCTGAGATGCTCAGCGAAGCAAGGGGTAAAAAAGTTCGCCTGATCTGCCCGGTACGCGGCTCCAAGCGGGAGATGGTGGAACTGGCCAACAGGAATGCCGCAGCAGCGGTGCGAGACCGGGCCGACAAACAGGCCTCCAGGCAGTCTCTGCTGACCGAACTGCAACGGTTGCTGCATCTGGAGCGGCTGCCCAGACGGATCGAATGCTACGATATCTCCACCATCCAGGGGCGCTTCTCCGTTGGCAGCGGCGTGGTTTTCAGTGATGGACAGGCGGACAAAGCGCTTTACCGCCACTACCGCATCCGCGATGTGGAGGGGCAGGACGATTTTGCCATGCTTTCCGAGGTGTTTGCCCGGCGCTTTCGCGAAGACAATCTCAACACTTACGGCATGCCGGACCTGGTGATCGTGGACGGCGGCATCGGCCAGCTGAATGCCGCCCTGGAGATCGTGCGCAGCTTGGGGATGGAGGAGCGTTTTGACCTGGTTTCCCTGGCCAAAAGCCGGGTAAAATCCGACGCATCTGCCCGTGAAATCAGCAAGAGCAACGAAAGGGTGTTTCTGCCGGGACGCCGCAATCCGGTCGTGCTGCGGCAGAATTCAGCACATCTGCTGCTGATGGCCGCTATCCGGGACGAGGCCCACCGCTTCGCCATTGAGTACCATCGCAAGCTGCGCAGCAAAGACGGAATCGCTTCAGAGATCGACCAGATCCAGGGGGTCGGCGCCAGGCGGCGGATCGGCCTGCTGCGGCATTTCGGCAGCCTGCAGCGGCTGAAAGAGGCCGGCATTGATGAGATCGCCGCGGTCAAAGGCATTGGCTCTTCTGTTGCCGAAACGGTCCATGCCGAGCTGCACGGAAAGGTTGACAAAAATGGACAAAGCTAACTTCAACCTGCTGACCATCCTCGGCCCGACCGCCTCGGGCAAGACCAGGCTGGCGGTTGCCCTGGCCAATGAACTGGACGGCGAGATCATTTCAGCCGACTCCCGCCAGGTTTTCCGCGGCATGGATATCGGCACAGGCAAGGATCTGCACGAATACGGTGAGGTGCCCCACCATCTGATCGATATTGCTGACGCCGGGGAGGAGTTCAACCTCTTCCGTTTTCAGCGGCTGTTTCTGCAGGCGTTTGAGGATATCAGCAGCAGAGGCCGCCTGCCGGTCCTCTGCGGCGGCACCGGCATGTATCTGGATGCGGTCCTGCGCGGCTACCGCATGGTGGAAGTACCGGAGAACAAGGGACTGCGCTGCCTGGCAGCGACCTATAGCGATGGGGAACTGGCCGAAAAACTGCGGGTGCTGCGCCCTGACCTGCACAACAGCACTGACCTGACCGACCGGCAACGCACCATCCGCGCCATTGAAATTGAGCTTTACCAGAAAGCCCACCCGGAAAAAGCGGAACCGCTGCCGGAGATAGTGCCGCTGATTATCGGCATCCGTTGGGAACGCAGCCGGCTACGGGAGCGGATTACGGAGAGGCTGCGCCAAAGACTGGAAGGCGGGATGATCGGGGAGGTGCAGCAACTGCACGACAGCGGCGTCCCCTGGGAGCGGCTGGACTATTACGGTCTGGAGTATCGTTATGTCGGGGCTCACCTGCGGGGGGAACTCAGCCGCAACGACATGTTCCAGAAACTGAACAGCGCCATCCATGACTTTGCCAAGCGCCAGGAGACCTGGTTCCGCCGCATGGAGAAGCATGGGGTGGTCATTCACTGGGTCGAAGGGGCAGGCGATCCGCTGGGTGAGTCCTTAAGAATCCTGACTGATACATAATAAAAAAAGCCCTCCGAGTGAAGGGCTTTTTTTGATGCTGAAACTTAAAGCGGAACTGATTAACCAACCAACTCGAATGCATTGAAGAAGTAAGGAATCTCGAATGCAGCGGTTTCAGGAGCATCGGAACCGTGGGAGGAGTTTTCTTCGATATTGATGGCGAAATCCTTGCGGATCGTGCCCGCTTCGGCATTGGCAGGGTTGGTGGCACCCATCAGCGTACGCCAGTCGGCAATCGCGTTTTCCTTTTCAAGACAGAGCACGACCACCGGGCTGCGAGACATGAATGCGCAAAGATCGTTGAAAAAGGGGCGTTCCTTGTGCACATAGTAAAAGCCTTCCGCCTGCTCCCTGGTCATCTTGATTTTCTTCATGCCGACGATGTTGAAGCCCTTGGACTCGATCCTCTCAAGGATCTTTCCGGCGAGCTTGCGTTCAACTGCGTCCGGCTTGATGATGGCGAATGTACGTTCCATTTGGTTAACTCCTCCGTTTTGTGAAAAAATGAGTTCGTTGCATACCATCCTGAATACGGTTTTGTCAAGGCTTTTAAGGGGTTTACCTGGTCTTGTGCATAATCAGGCAACCCCCTTGCCTTTTATCCGGGCAATGCTTATTATTTTGGTGCAGTATATACCACAGTATTTAATGAGGTCTTAATACGATGAACACAATGAAGACAACATTCCTGATGGCGCTATTGACCGTGATGCTGGTCATGCTGGGAGGCATGCTGGGGGGCAGGGGCGGTATGACCATGGCGCTGATCATGGCCGCCGCGATGAACTTTTTCTTCTACTGGTTTTCTGACAAGATGGTGCTTTCCATGTACGGCGCCCGCCAGATTACCGAGTCGGAAGATCCGCGATTTTACGGCCTGGTACGCCGACTGGCCGAGCGGGCCAACCTGCCGATGCCCAAGGTTTACATCATCGACACAGACACGCCCAATGCATTTGCCACCGGACGTAACCCACAACATGCAGCCGTTGCAGCAACATCCGGCATACTGCGCATCCTGACCGAAGATGAGCTGGCCGGGGTGATGGCCCATGAGCTGGCCCATGTCAAGAACCGCGACATACTGGTCTCGACCATTGCCGCCACCTTTGCCGGGGCGATCACATATCTGGCCAATATGGCCCAGTGGGCTGCCATGTTCGGCGGCAGAAGCGACGAGGACGAGGGGGGCGCCGGCATGCTCGGCTCGATCGTGATGGCCATACTGGCACCGATTGCCGCCATGCTTGTGCAGATGGCAATTTCACGCTCCCGTGAATATGGGGCCGACGCAGGGGGCGCAGCCATCTGCGGCAACCCGATCTACCTGGCCAATGCCCTGCAGAAGCTGGAAATGGCCAATCATCAGGTGCCGATGCAGGCCAATGCCGCTACCGCGCACATGTTCATTGTCAATCCACTGGCCGGCAGCAGCCTGGCGTCACTCTTTTCAACCCACCCCCCCATGCCGGAGCGTATCAACCGGCTTAAGGAGATGGCTAGGACGCGCCAGTTTTGAGCGCCGCATCTGAATTCAAGTCCAACCCCCGTC
The DNA here is from genome assembly GCA_035407085.1 of Deltaproteobacteria bacterium. Lineage (GTDB taxonomy): Bacteria > Desulfobacterota > Desulfuromonadia > Geobacterales > Pseudopelobacteraceae > JBGSQR01. Next base: position 12,518 of record DAONZY010000006.1, read on the forward strand.
AAGCGGCGTGTTCTGTTTTGCTTCGCATTAACAAGGATGGCAGCTATGCTGACCAGCTTATGGATAAAGAGCTTGCCAATGGCAATTTGACGGGCCCCAATCGCGGTTTGTTTGCCGAGTTGGTGTTCGGGGTCCTCCGCCGCCAGGGCACACTTGATTACATCCTCAAAGGCCTGCTGGATCAGCCGTTGTCCAAGCTGGAGCCAGCCGCATTGGTGCTGCTGCGTATCGGACTCTATCAGCTTATTTACCTGGACCGTGTTCCTGAGTCTGCAGCGGTCAACGAATCCGTAAACCTGGCGAAGCAACTTATCCCCAGGGCTAGCGGCCTGGTGAACGCCGTGTTGCGCAATTACCTGCGCCGCAAGGACAGCATCACCTTCCCTAATCCGGCAACCGACCCGGCAGCCTCAATCGCCGTCCGCCACTCCCACCCCGACTGGCTGGTCAAGCAATGGATCAGTCAGCTGGGCGAAGATGAGACCGAGCTTCTCGCAGAGGCATCTTCGCTTCAGCCGCCTTTGACTCTGCGAGCCAACACCTTGCTGATTTCACGCGATGACCTGCTGCAGCGCCTTCTGGACAACTCCATTGCTGCCACGCCCTGCCATTTTTCTCCCCATGGCATTCAGATCGAGGGCCGACATCACATACCCGGACTTCCTGGCTTTCGGGACGGACTTTTCGCCGTGCAGGACGAAGCATCCCAGTTGGCCGGCCTAATGCTCGACCCGCAGCCAGGTGAGCGCATTCTGGACACCTGTGCCGCTCCCGGTGGCAAGGCTACGCACATGGCCCAGCTGATGAACAACCGGGGTCAAATTGTTGCCATGGATGTTTCCAAGCGAAAACTGCCTCTGATCCTGGATTCTGCCCAAAGGCTCGGCATATCAATCATCAGCACCAGAGCCGCTGACCTGCTCCGGTCCGATCTATTGCCTGAAAATGCCTTTGACCGCATCCTGCTTGATGCCCCTTGCTCTGGCTTGGGTGTCATACGCCGAAACCCGGAAGCCAAATGGCGTCTTGTCCCGGCTGACATTGCCCGTCTGGCTGAAACCCAGAAACGCCTGATCGACAATGCCGTAAAAATGCTGAAGCCAGGCGGTGTGCTGCTTTATTCGACCTGTTCAACAACATGTGAAGAAAACGAATCTGTTGTAAATGATTTTCTTTCAAGACGCAGCGATTGTATGCTAGAAAATTTCAACGGTATTTTCCCGGCCTATGAAGAGGTCTTCACAAGCGAGGGGATGTTCCGTAGTTGGCCGCACCGACATGGCATGGACGGATTCTTTGCCGCACGGCTTCGAAAAATGCATAGGGGATAAATTTATGAAAAAGATCGCTCCATCCATACTTTCCGCCGATTTTGCCCGACTGGGCGAAGAGATATCCGCTGTTGAGGCCGCTGGCGCCGACTATATACATATTGATGTAATGGACGGCCACTTTGTGCCCAATATTACCATCGGACCGCTGCTGGTGGAGGCCGCCCGGCGAATTACCCGTCTGCCGCTCGATGTGCATCTGATGATCGAAAATCCAGACAGCTACATCCCGCAGTTCGCCTCAGCCGGCGCCGACATTATCGTTGTGCATGCCGAGGCCGTACGCCACCTGCACCGCACCGTGCAGCTGATCAAATCACTCGGCAAGCGCGCAGGTGTCTCGCTGAACCCGGCAACCCCGTTGAATGTTTTGGAATATGTACTGGGCGACCTTGACCTGGTACTATTGATGACCGTCAATCCTGGCTTTGGTGGCCAGGTGTTCATAAACAGCTGCCTGCCCAAGATACATGCACTGCGTTCCATGCTGGATCAGCATGGTTGCGAGGCTGAGCTTGAGGTGGATGGCGGCATCAATCCGGCAAATATCGCCTCCGTCTCCCACGCAGGCGCAGACGTCTTTGTTGCCGGCAGCGCCGTATTCGGAAAGACGGACTATGCCAGCACAATTTCTGAATTGAAACGCCTGGCACGGGGGCCGGTACTGTAACCTGCTAAATATCAGACATAATTGCAGGCGTTATCGTTGCTTTTAATTGTCTTTACCAATGGTTTAAGGTAATCTCTCCACCATGTCTGCCAGCATCCTGATCATAGATGATTCCGCTACTATCCGCGAACGGATTGCCAGCACACTGGCAAGTCTAGATCTGTTCTCGCGCTTCTATCAGGCTGAGGACGGGCTTGACGGTTTCAAACAACTGCTGGCTTATCCCGTTGATCTGGTGCTTTGCGACCTGGAGATGCCGCGGATAGACGGCTTCAAGTTCCTGAGCATGATGCAGGCGCGACCAGAGCTGATCGGCATCCCGACAATTATCCTGACCGGTGTCAATGACCAGGGGTCCAAAATTAGGGGCCTTGGGCATGGTGCCAGCGACTACATTACCAAGCCTTTCGATCCGGAAGAGTTGATAGCACGGGTCAAGGTGCACCTGAAAATCAAGCAGTTGCAGGATGACCTGCGCCGCTCCAATGAGCTGCTGCTCGACCTGTCGATCACTGATTACCTGACCGGCCTGTTTAACCGCCGCTATTTCATGGAGTCCCTGAGCAGGGAAATGACCCGCTCTGAGCGGAGCAATCATCCTCTGTCACTGATTATCATGGACATTGATCATTTCAAACAGGTGAATGATCGTTTCGGACACACAAAAGGCGATCATGTTCTTCAGGAAGTTGCCAAGCGGATATCAGGAGAATTACGCAGTTACGACATTGCGGCCCGTTTCGGTGGCGAGGAATTCATTGTCATTCTTCCGGAATCTGATGTCAATGATGCCACCGTAGTAGCCGAACGCATACGCACCTCCATCCAGGATCTCGTTTTCGACGGCCTGCTTTCAGAGTTGACAATCACTATCAGTTTGGGCGTTTGCGAGAAAAGCATGCTGCCGCAGATCAGTGAAGACGCATTTATCAATGCAGCCGACGACGCTCTTTACCGGGCAAAACTCTATGGCCGCAACCGTGTCGAACTTTCCTGTTGCGATACCTCGCCCTGACATTCAGCTTAGACTTTGCCCAACAATTACGGAGTTGCCATGTTTGCCACGTTTTCACGTTATTTACTTTTAACTCTATGCTCAACGCTAATCATAACGCTGTCCAGCTCGTTCATTTGCACTGCCCACGCTTTTGCCAAGCTTGAAAAACCACCGCTGGAAGAGCGCTGGTTCGGGATCTACGTCGACAACGAGCGTGTTGGTTTTTACACCCAGCGTTTTACCGAAACAGCTGATGGGTACAGAATTGATACTGCCAGTAGTGTCAGAATGAATGTGATGGGTTTCTCTAAGGATGCCACCACCCGTGAGATTTACCTCGTTTCCCGTAGCCTCGCATTGCAGTCGCTGGATGTATCATATGCACTGAATGGTAATACTTCGCATGTGTATGCTAAAAAATATGGCGCCGGCCTGAAGGTACGTCTTGAGACAGGCGGCAAAACTTCTGATAAACAATTCCGTTTCAGGGGTGATATATATCCTGCTCCGACGCTGAACATCTTGCCGCTTACCCGCAGCAGCAGTATCAAAAACAAAACATTCAAGGTTCTGACGTTCGACCCCGAGGAGCTAAAGGTCAAGGAAGTCGCTATTTCCGTGTTTGATACTGCTAAAGCTCCCAACGGCACACCGGCTCTAATGATGCGCAACAACCTGTACCCGTTTGTGCATAATGACATCTGGATTGAAATGGACGGGCAGACCACATGGGAGTCCGTACGTGATGGTCTGGTGATCACAAAAAGTGAGTCGCGTAAGCAACTGGCCGCTTTTGTTGCGGGTCTGGCGATAGCACGCAAGGACCCTGTTGCAGATTTCACACAGCTTGCGCTTGCCGGGCCAATCACTGCCAAAGATAAATTGAAAGGATTGGCAATCGAGATTTCAGGATGGGATGATTCCTTTACTCTGACACAGAACAGCAGTCATTCCTTCACAAAACCTGCTCCTGGGCATCTGATTGTCAGAAGCGGATCGTCCAATCCAAAACCTGAGCAGCCTGTACTGCCTGAGCAATCAAAGCAACCAGCCCAGGCTAAACAAACTGCCCAACCCTTGTCACCTGCCGAAAAGTCACTTCTTGCGCCTCAGGACAAGATTGAAACTGACGCCTCCCAAATCCTGCAAAAGGCACTGGAGATTACAAAAGGGCAGCCAGCCTCTGCGGCCACAGCCAAGGCGCTGTCTGCCTGGACGTCGGACTGGCTTAAACCGTCATTAGAAGACGATGGCAGCGCACTCTCTGGGCTCAAGAGTAAACTCGGTACAGCTCAGACATATACACGCCTTTATACTGCACTTGCCCGAGCTGCCGGGATCCCGACCCGTATTGTCAGTGGGCTGGTATCAGCAGACGGGAAAACCTTCAACTATCACTGTTGGGCCGAGAGCTGGGTTGACAAGCAGTGGTTGGCCACCGATCCGTTTTACCGCCAATTCCCTGCTGATATGACCCATGTAAAGCTGCTTGAAGGCGAAACTGCCGAGAGCATGGCACCGCTGGCCGCTTTGATCGGAAAGATCCGCATCAAAGCAGTGGATCAGCTTTACTGATAACCGGCGCCGGAGTCAAACAGCTGACCCTGTTTTGTGCCACGCGCAGCCATTTCCGCATCTATCTGATTTAGCACCTCAAACTTCTTCAATGACCAAAGCGGCGCCACCAGGTTATCGTGTCCACCATCTCCTGTCAGACGGTGAATCAATATTTCCGGATTCAACCGCTCAAGAAAGTCACAGACCAGGGGTACATATTCATTGCGCGGCATCATTCTTACCTCTCCCTGGTCATACATCTCTGCCAACCTGGTTCCCTTCATTACATGCAGCATATGAATCTTGACGCCATCTACCTCTAGTCTATTCAACTCCGAAGCCATGGCCAGCATGTCTGCCCTCGATTCCCCTGGCAACCCTAGTATAACATGAACACAAATCCGCATGCCGTGCCGCTTTGCGCGCTGTATTGAATCGCAGACAGTTGCATAGCTGTGTCTGCGGTTGAGCAGATCAAGACTCCTGTCGTGGATCGACTGCATTCCGACTTCAAGCCAGAAATATGTGGATTGGGAGTACTGCTCCAAAACATCCATTACAGACTCCGACAGGCAATCCGGACGAGTTGCCACCATCAGGCCTACCACGTCATTCACTGAAAGCGCCTCATCATACAACGCACATAAACGTGTGGGAGCGGCATATGTATTGGAATAAGCCTGAAAATACGCAATAAACCTCTGGGCGTGATATTTGCGCCGCATGATCTCCTTGGCATCCTCAATCTGCAGGGCGATCGGCAGATCCGCTCTGATGCCGTGCGAACCAGACCCCTTAGCGCCACAAAAAATACAACCGGACACATCCAGGCTGCCATCGCGATTAGGACAGCTAAATCCAGCATCAATAGAAATACGCTGAACCCTTGTGCCAAAGGTGCGTTTGAGATGCTCTGAGAATGTATTGTATCTTTTCAATTGCGCACAAATAGAAAGAGCGGCCTTTCAGCCGCTCTGTTCTCCTCATATCTTTCTGTAATTATCAGCGCGCTGCCTTGGCAGCAACCTGCATACGGATCAAGGCTCTCTGCAGAGCAGCTTCCTGTTCTTTGAAGCGCCTGTCCTCAGGATCCAGTTTCTTAAGATTATCTTCAGCCTTGGCTGCTGCCAACTTGGCGCGTTCCAGATCAATGTCTTCTGAACGCTCAGCGGTTTCCACCAGCACGATAATCTTGTCGTCCTTGACCTCAAAATAACCCCAGTTAAGCGCCATGCAACTGAGAGTACCTTCGTTTTTAAAGCAAAGCTCACCAATTTTCAGCGATGTTAAAAGCGGCGCATGCCCAGGCAGCACGCCAAACTCACCCAACGCCCCGGTAGCTGTAACCTCATCCACCAACGTGTCCACCACCCTGCTATGGGGCGTCACGATTTCAAGTTTCATCTTCTCAGCCATTTATGGTGCTCCATTTGTCCATGCATCTGCAGGCATGAAATTTAGACCGCTGCGAGTTTCTGAGCCTTTTCAATAGCCTCTTCAATGGTACCAACCATGTAGAAAGCCTGTTCGGGAAGATTGTCATGCTTGCCATCGACAATCTCCTTGAATCCCTTGATGGTATCCTGGAGTTCAACATACTTGCCTGGAGAACCAGTGAAAGCCTCAGCAACATGGAACGGCTGTGAAAGAAAGCGCTGAATTTTTCTGGCACGTGCAACCACCAGTTTGTCATCTTCGGAGAGTTCGTCCATACCGAGAATGGCAATAATATCCTGTAGATCCTTGTATTTCTGCAGAACATACTGCACGGAGCGCGCAACTCCATAGTGCTCCTCACCGATGACCTGGGGATCAAGAATACGAGAAGTGGAATCCAGCGGGTCAACCGCAGGATAAATACCAAGCTCAGCAATCTGACGTGAAAGGACCGTAGTCGCATCCAGGTGGGCAAACGCTGTGGCCGGCGCCGGGTCTGTCAAGTCGTCAGCAGGGACATAAATAGCTTGAACTGACGTAATAGAACCCTTTTTAGTTGATGTGATGCGTTCCTGCAACTCACCCATCTCTGTAGCCAGAGTAGGCTGGTAGCCAACGGCTGACGGGATACGTCCAAGAAGAGCAGAAACTTCTGAACCAGCCTGCGTAAAGCGGAATATATTGTCAATAAACAGCAGAACGTCCTGCCCCTCTTCATCACGGAAATACTCGGCCACCGAAAGCGCTGTAAGCGCAACACGTGCACGGGCGCCGGGAGGTTCGTTCATCTGACCGTAAACCAGTGCTGCTTTGTCAAGAACCCCGGATTCCTTCATCTCCATCCAGAGGTCGTTACCTTCGCGGGTACGCTCACCAACACCTGCAAATACTGAGTAACCGCCATGCTGTTTGGCAATATTGTTGATCAGTTCCATAATCAGAACGGTCTTACCAACGCCAGCACCGCCGAAGAGGCCGATCTTACCGCCTCGGGCATATGGCGCCAGCAAGTCGACAACCTTGATACCGGTTGAGAAGGCTTCAACCTTGGTAGACTGATTCTCAAAGGAAGGTGCCGGGCGATGAATGGCAAACTCTTTATCATTGCCAATAGGACCAAGCTCATCGATCGGTTCGCCAATAACATTCATGATACGTCCCAAGGTTTTGCTGCCTACCGGAGCCGATATCTGTTTTCCTGTGTCTACGGCAACCTGACCGCGCACAAGACCATCTGTGGAGTCCATGGCAATTGTACGCACCGAATTCTCACCCAGATGCTGGGCAACCTCCAGTACCAGGTTGTTCTCACGATTGTCAATGGCCGGGTTGGTGACCCTCAAAGCGTGGTAGATCTCAGGCAGCTTGCCCGGTTCGAATTCGACGTCAACAACGGCGCCGATTACCTGTGAAATTTTCCCGATGTTCTGACTCATGGAAGTGTATCCTCCTGCAGGCTAATGCCCAATATTTAAAATCGTTGTTATCCCTTAATAGACTCGGAGCCCGAGATTATCTCCATCAACTCGGTAGTAATCGCAGCCTGACGAGCCCTGTTATACTGAAGTGTCAGCTTGCCGATCATCTCGGATGCGTTCTTGGAAGCGCTATCCATAGCTGTCATGCGTGCGCCGTGCTCACCAGCCAGCGATTCAAGCATCGCCTTGAAGATCTGCACTTCAACATTTTTAGGCAGAATCTCTGCCAACAACTCTTCAATAGATGGTTCATAGAAAAATTCGGTTTCAGGCTGATCCGATTCTTCAGTGGTACTTGCCTCGATTGGCAGCAACTGCTGAAGCGTAATGTCCTGCGACATAACCGACTTGAAAGAGTTGAACAACATGACAACCTGATCGTATTCCTCGGAAATGAAGGCTTCGATCACCTCAGCCGCTACGGCAGAGGCCTCTTCATAACTCGGCTTGGGAATACTGTGATTGCTGGCCACTGCATAACGGCTTTTGAAATAGTCATGCCCCTTGCGGCCAACTGTCAGCACACTGATCTTCTGAAACTGTTCAGCCTGCTCCTTCAGGTAGCGATCGCCGGCCTTGCAAAGGTTGGTATTAAAGCCGCCGCACAAACCGCGGTCTGACGTAATAACCAGCAAAAGCAAGCTCTTTGGTTCTCTGACCTGTAGCAGAGGATGCCGATTCCCCTTGACGGAAGACGAGAGAGTAACCAGCACTTCACCAAGCTTACTGGCATATGGACGTGCGGCCACAACGGCATCCTGGGCACGACGCAACTTGGCAGCCGACACCATTTTCATGGCTTTGGTGATCTGCCGGGTATTCTTTACCGATACTATTCTCTTTTTTATGCTCTTAAGGCTTGCCATATCCCAAACCGTCCTTGCTTAAGCAGTGAATTCCTTCTTAAATTGCTCCAGAGCATCAATAATCCTGGGTTTGAGTTCGTCACTGATTGTCTGTTTACTGCGCAGTTCATCCAATATGGCTGCCTGCCGGTTATCGAAATAACTATACATCTCGATTTCATAGCGCTTCAGTGCAGACACAGGGTAGTCGTCAAGCATGCCGGCATTGGCAGCAAAAATGATCAGTACCTGCTTTTCGTTAGGAATCGGTGCATATTGTGGCTGCTTGAGAATCTCCACCAGTCTTTCGCCACGGGCAAGCTGCATCTGCGTTGCCTTGTCCAGATCGGAACCAAACTGTGCGAAAGCCGCCATTTCACGATACTGGGCAAGATTCAGGCGCAGAGTACCGGCAACCTGCTTCATCGACTTGGTCTGCGCTGAACCGCCAACGCGGGAAACAGAGAGACCGACGTTGATCGCCGGACGTACGCCGGAGAAGAACAGGTCCGACTCCAGGTATATCTGCCCGTCGGTAATGGAGATGACGTTTGTCGGGATGTACGCGGAAACGTCGCCAGCCTGGGTTTCAATGATCGGCAAAGCTGTAAGCGAACCAGCACCGATATCATCAGAAAGTTTAGCAGCCCTCTCCAGCAAACGGCTGTGGAGGTAAAAAACATCACCCGGGTATGCTTCACGTCCTGGTGGACGGCGAAGCAGCAGGGAAAGCTGTCGATAGGCCACGGCTTGTTTGGACAGATCGTCATAGATGATCAGTGCGTGACGGCCGCTGTCGCGGAAAAACTCACCCATGGTCACACCAGCATAGGGCGCAATAAACTGCAGCGGTGCTGACTCGGATGCGGTTGCGGCTACTACAATAGTATAGTCCATGGCCCCATGATCCTGCAGCTTGTTGACAACCTGAGCTACAGTGGAGCGTTTCTGACCGATGGCGACATAGATACAGACCACGTCGCCGCCTTTCTGGTTGATGATCGTGTCGATAGCAACGGCCGTCTTGCCGGTCTGTCTGTCGCCGATGATTAGTTCGCGCTGCCCGCGTCCGATCGGAACCATGGAGTCGATTGCCTTGAGTCCGGTAGCCATCGGCTGATGAACCGATTTACGCTTGACGATACCAGGGGCCTTTATTTCGACCTTGCTGAAGGTTTCAGTATTGATCACGCCCTTGCCGTCAATCGGCTGACCGATGGCATTGACAACACGTCCGATCAGAGCCTCACCAACCGGCACCTCCACAATGCGACCTGTTCGCTTGACAGTATCGCCCTCTTTAATCTCGGCATACTCACCAAGAATTGCAGCGCCGACGTTGTCTTCCTCCAGGTTGAGCACCATACCGGACAACCCGCCCGGAAACTCTAGCAACTCGCCTGCCATGGCTCCTGACAGGCCGTGGATACGCGCAATACCGTCACCAATCGATATGATTGTGCCGGTTTCGGACACCTCGACGTCTTTACCGTAATCCTTGATTTGTTTCCTGATGATCTCGCTGATCTCTTCGGCTCTGATTTCCATAGAAGTATTACCCCTTCTGTAATATATCTTGAATTCGATTTAACTGAGTCTTAACACTTGTGTCATATACGATGTCGCCGATCTGCACGACCATGCCAGCCAGCAGATCCGGCTCCTGTATCACCTGGGGAACCACCTTTTTACCGGTACGCTTTTCCAGTGCAGCGGAGATAGAGGCCACTTGACTGTCATCAAGAGGTAACGCGGTTTTGATACAGGGCGTAATTACACCAGAAAGGGAATCCGCCAAATCCGCATAAGACTGGACAATCTGGCTCAACAGGGATACACGCCCCTTTTCGACCAGCAGCAACATAAGGTTGGCTATGTATCCTGTGCAGGAGGTTTTTGTCAGCAGGTCTTTCATAACCTGCTTCTTTTGTTCAACAGTAAAAGCCGGGTTTGCAAAAAGAACACGCAGCTCGTCACTGCACGCCAGCATGCCACCCATCTCCGCAAGCTCTTTCCGGAACACTTCCACCTGACCGCACTCCGATCCAAGCTGAACCAACGCCTTGGCGTAACGTTTTGAAATAGTATTGTCGATCACTGGAGTTGTTCCACCTTGTCAAGATATTCACCAACAAACCGGTCATGATCGCTTTTTCCGATTGCACCGGCCAGTCTGCCACGGGCGATTTCCACCGCCAGGCGTGCAGCCTCCGCACGCAATTCCTCACGCGCCTTCAGCGTTTCCTGTTCTGCCGACTGAGCTGCCTGGGCCATGATCTTTTCAGCGGCCAGTTTCGCCTCGTTAATGATGCGCTGCTTTTCCTGCTCACCTTCACGCACAATCGCAGCATGGATTTCATCTATCTCGCGTGCTGCGGTTTCAAGCTTACCGGTATATTCAATCAGCTTGGCCTCTGCTGCAGCCTTGGCCTCCTGGGCATCTTTTAGGCTTTTCTCGATCTGCAAGCTACGATCAGCCATCGACGACTTGACATTGGCCTTCTTCAAGGCCCACCAGATAATCAATGCCAGGGCAACGAAATTCAGGACCCTCCAGCCAAAATCCTTAATCTGGGCCGCTTTATCAACATGATGACCCGCGTCAGCAGCGTAGACACTGGTCGAGCAAACAAACACTACCAGCAGTGCCAGCCCAAGGGCCTTTTTATTTACATAACCGGATACCTTGAACATTTTTACAGGCCCCTTCCCAGAATTTTCTCGCAAATGACACCTGAAAGGGCATCAGATTGCACTCGCAACTGCTGTTTGGCCTCTGCCGACTCCCTTGCAACCCTTTCGCGGATATCTAGCAGCGCCGTGGCGGCGTTATTGCGCGCATCCTCAATCAGACGTGTTTCTTCCTGCTTGGCCTGCAAAAGTGCTTCACCCTTCCTTGCCAACGCATCGAGCTTTGCCTCTTTCAGTTTAGCCTCATACTGGGCCATTTTCGCCTGAACCTCACAATCAACGGCAACCGTTTTTTCGCGGGCAGCATCGATTACACCGCGACGTTCGGCCAGCACCTTGCGAATCGGCTGATACATAAATTTATTAAGGACAATAATCAGAACAGCAAAATTGATCAACTGAAAGAAAAAGGCATAATTTAATTCGATCACGACCTACCCCTTGCAGACAAGTGCCCTTCAAGACACCAAGCTGGATGTAAAACTGCGTTTAGTTATCACGGTTGTTACAACCGTGTCAATTTAATTTGTGCCAAAAACAGCGATATTGCGGCGGATTTGCTACAAGCTGCTGATTTGAAACAGATAAAGATCAGACATCCAAAAGGTCAATAATGCGGGTGAGCTCGTCTGAATCGCTGAAGTGAATTTCCAGCTTGCCGGACTTGGAACCGATCCTTCGAATAGTAACCTTGGATTGAAACCGTTTCTGCAACTGCTCTTCAAGCGCACTCATCAGTAAATCCGGTTGTTGAGGACGCTTGCTCGTTTTCTGTCCGGGGTTGACCTTTAAGCGACGGACCAGATCTTCGGTAGCACGCACGCTCAACTGGCGATGCAATATCTCTTTTCTGGCCCTGTCGACCTGCTCCTGATGTTCCAGCGCCAGTAATGCGCGTGCATGCCCCATTGTCAGGCGTTCTTCCACAATGTCACGCTGTACCTCATCCGACAATTTGAGCAAACGCAGCGAATTGGTTACCGTTGTGCGGTTCTTGCCAACCCTTCTGGCCACATCTTCCTGGGAAATTGCCAGATGTTCCTGCAGCGAGCGGTAGGCCTGCGCCTCCTCAATTGCGTTCAAATCCTGGCGCTGGATATTTTCAATCAATGCCAGTTCCAGCACTTTGTCTTCGCTGGCCTCACGGATGACAACCGGTAATTCGTGGATGCCGGCTTTCTGAGCGGCACGCCAGCGACGCTCGCCGGCGATGATCTCGTAATAATCATTCTTCCTGGTTACCACCAGCGGCTGAATGATCCCCTGTTCACGGATCGAATCGGCCAGTTCGTCCAGCTTGTCGGTAGCAAAATGCTTGCGAGGCTGATTCTTGTTGGGCCTGATCAGTTCGATAGGACAGTTAAAATAATCCTTGTTTTCCTCAACCGTCTCCGGCACATGCAGGAGCGCTGCCATTCCTTTTCCGAGGCCACCCACTCTAGCCATTGGCTGCCTCCCTCTTTATAATTTCGCGGGCCAGCTGCAAATACGAGGAAGCCCCGCGAGAAGTGATGTCATAATAAATCACCGGCTTCCCGTGGCTTGGCGCTTCAGCCAGGCGGATGTTGCGAGGAATAATCGTCTCGAACACCTGACCCGGGAAGCTGTTGTGAATCTCTTCAACAACATCCTTGGCCAAATTGCTGCGCGAATCATACATGGTCAGCAGAATCCCCTCAATTTTGAGGAATGGATTCAACCCTTTCTGCATCAGCCTGATTGTATGCAGGATCTGGGAAAGCCCCTCCATGGAATAAAACTCGCACTGCAATGGTATCAGCACCGAGTTGGCGGCAGTCATGGCATTGATGGTCAGTAGATTGAGCGACGGCGGGCAGTCGATGATGATATATTGATACCTGTCCGACAGTGATGCCAGCACATATTTAAGTCTTTGTTCGCGGGATGGCAGATCGGCCAGCTCCAGTTCCGCACCGGCCAGATCGGCATTGGAAGGCAATATATGCAGATAGGGTTGTCCCGTATCCACCACAAGGCTGGCAGGATCCACATCGCTGACCAGCGCGTCATAGACACACTGCTTCAGCCCGGTCTTGTCGATCCCGACGCCGCTGCTGGCGTTACCCTGGGGGTCGATGTCCACAATCAGCGTAGGGCGCTCTGCAGCGGCAAGCGAGGCCGCCAGATTGACCGCGGTGGTTGTCTTGCCCACACCGCCCTTCTGATTTGCTATGCAGATTATCTTGGACATACTGAGCAGATTCCCACCGAGATCAGAATATTTGATTTATTTCATTCTTGCCAAATTAAGAGTTGAAAAATTACCACAAAGTTCTGTTGCTGCAAAGAATAATTTTGCAGCTCCAGCCCCAGGGCCCTGCCCGTGGAAGTCAGGCCAGCTAACCCGGCAACTGCAAGCCGGACCCGGTTAAATATTCGTCAAACCGTGTGTCCACCCCAGCCCGGATAGACACTTCGTGCCCAGCCTGATCTTTAAAAGAGAGCATTGAACAGTGCAGTAGCATCCGCTCGTACGGTTCACCACCATAAGTGGCATCCCCGACGATCGGCAAACCGCAGGACTCCAGATGAACCCTGATCTGGTGGGTACGACCAGTCTGGGGTCGAGCCTCGACCAATGTGTGACCGCATCCGCAGGAGAGTATTCTGAAACAGGTCAGTGCCGGTCGCCCAGCCGCCATGATGCCATAGCGAGCTGACCCAATCTTGCCAATCGCCCCATCGACTGACCATTCCGGCTGATCCGGCGTTCCCCTAACCAGCGCCAGATAGCACTTGCTGATCAGCCCATCATGAAAACAACGTGAAATCCAGGCTGCTGCCGGCTTGTTCTTGGGGAACAGCATCACGCCGGACGTACCCCGGTCCAGGCGATGGACGATGCGGGCCGATTCATTGAGCCCCAGACTGCGAAAATATTCTCCGACCCAGTACTCCAGCGTGCCTTTCAACTGATATGGCGTGCGCTGGGCATTGATGCCGGACGGTTTGTTAACCGCTAGCATCTGGCGGTCCTCATACAGCAGCGCTTCAGGCGGCAGCAGCAGTTCCTGAAAGCGACCACGCTCCATCAGACCGATCTCGATCACATCACCGCCCCGGACCATCCGCGAGGCCACCCGCACCATGGCGCTGTTAACCGCACAGCCCCCACGATCAATGATCCTGCGTGCTTCCGACTTGCTGACCGCCTCGAAATGCTGCGCAAGGGCATCATCCAGACGACCGCACCCGAAACCGTTTTCCACTGTTTTCCTGATTATCATGATCCATGTAATTAGTCGTTTACAGCCGGTTAGGCAATCAAATTCTCGTTGGCGAAACACAGGTCATCTGTTAATCTCTGTCCCCATGAAAGTTATCTCCGATAACCATAAGCGGCTGCGCGGCCCAGTACCGCTGTCGCACCTGCTGCTGCGTCAGTTCGTAAGGGCCGGCGACAACGTGATTGACGCCACCTGCGGCAATGGCCACGACACGCTGCTGCTGGCCGAACTGACAACCGCAGACGGCACCGTGTGGGGCTTTGACATCCAGATTGAAGCCATCCAGGCCACCGCCCAGAAACTGACTGCTGCCGGTTTCGGCAAAGCAGTCCGCTTGTTCCACTGCAGCCATGCACAAATGACACAACATGTCGATCAACCAATCCATGCGGTAGTTTTCAACCTTGGCTACCTGCCGGGTGGCGACCGCAGTTTGACAACCCTTCCAGAAACGACATTGGCCGCCCTTGAACAGTCACTGAAGCTACTGCACCACGGTGGAATAATCATGGCAACCATCTACCCCGGCCACGACGGCGGTGACGCGGAGGGAAACGCCGTTGAAGCCTGGGCGGCAGGCCTGTCACCCAAGCATTACCATGTCTGGCGCATGGGACAGGCCAATGTCACAGTTGATGCACCTTACCTCATACTGATCCAGAAGGCGGTGATGTAATGCGCATGCTGCTGCCGTTCTTCTCCATCATGCCCGCTTTGATTTACGCACTGATTACCCTGTACTGCGGCTGGCGTTTTTTTTCAAAAGGACCGGGCACAGAATCCCCTGATCTTGTAACTGCAAATAGTCTTGCACTGCCCGGCGTGACCATCCTGAAGCCAGTCAAGGGGATGGACGGAGAGAGCTACAGCAATTTCGAATCCTTCTGCCGCCAGTCATACGCGGGTAACATGCAGATCGTTTTCGCAGCGGCATCTGCCGATGACCCGGCCATCGGGGTTATCCAGCGTCTGATCTCCGCTCACCCGGACATGGATATCTCACTGGTTGTTAATCCGGCCATTCATGGCCCCAACTACAAGGTTTCCAACCTGATCAACGCCTTTCCAAAAGCCAGGCACGACATCATTATTGTGTGCGACAGCGACATCCGCGTCAGACCTGACTACCTTTCCAGCGTGACAGCCCACTTCAGGGATCCACGGGTCGGCCTGGTGACATCACTCTATCGCACCTCCAACGTGCATGGCGTTGCCACTGCAATAGAGGCCACCGGCTTTACCGCCGAGATGATCCCCAATGTCATGGTGGCCCTGCGACTTGAGGGACTTACCTTTGCACTGGGGGCCTCCATGGCGGTTAGACGTGAATCCCTTGCCTCCATCGGCGGATTCGAAGCGTTGGCGGATTATCTGGCGGACGATTACCAGCTTGGCAACAAGGTTCACCTGGCTGGCTGGCGCATCGCCCTGGACAGCTGCTTTGTCGAAAGTATCATGAAGGAAGAAAGCATCATCTCCGTACTTTCACGTCAGCTAAGATGGGCTCGCACCATGCGGGTCAGCCGGCCGGGCGGCTATCTGGCCTCCGGCATGACACTTCCCTTTATGGCCGTAATGCTGGCCGCCTTTACTGCCCCCTCCATACAACTATCACTGACGGCCATCACATTGTTATATGCCGTGCGGCTCGGCGTCACCACCATTTACAGCCGCAGACTGGCAGGTGACCAGCTGATGCCGGTCTGGCTCTGGCTGGTTCCATTGCGCGACATGCTTGGCTTTTTTACCTGGGCGCTGGCATTTCTGGGCAACAGCGTGGAATGGCGCGGCAGCCGTTTCAGGCTGAAACCGGGCGGGAAGCTGGAAGAATTGGCCTGACCTGCCCCCTGATATTTGCATCCCGGCATTTGTCATGTAGAATCTCATAACAGTCCATGCGGCAACAATTCTGTCAGGACGGAGGGTTTCATGAAATGTCTGATAGCCGATGATGAGATCACCAGCCGGTTTCTGCTTCAAAACATGATGGCGGAGTTTTTTTCCTGCGATACGGCGCTGAACGGCAAGGAAGCCATCCAGGCCTTTGAATCTGCACACCAGGAAGGGCAGCCCTATGACCTGATCTGCATGGATGTGATCATGCCGGAAATCGACGAACATCAGGCACTGAAGCTTATCCGGGAGAAGGAACAGCACCTGCATCTGACAAAAGAAAAACAGGCCAAGGTAATTTTGATCTCCGCGCTGATTGAGTCAGAGATTGTCAAGGATGTTCTCACCAGCGAACAGCAAAACGCCTATCTGGCAAAACCGGTCATACGTCAGAAGCTTGTGGATCAGCTGCAGATATTCGGCCTGATCTGACAAGATTCCAAGACACTCCAGGGAAGGCCGGGTACAAACAGGAATCATTTACTCCGCTGCTCTTCCCTGAGTCTGTCCGCCTCGGCGACCCACCCTCCGCCCATAGCCTTGTAAACCGATATCATCGAAACCAGCAGATTGTAATGGGTCTGGGTCTGGGTCAGCCTGCCGTTAAACAGTGAGCGGTCGGCATCCAGCACCTGCAGGTAGTTGGACGTGCCGGCCTCGAACTGCAGCCTGGAAATGCGAGCATACTCCTCCAAAGCAACCACCTGCCTTCGTTGAGCCTCAAGCTGCTCCCTACCCTTGACCGACTTGACCAAGGCGTCTTCCACCTCTTTGAAGCTGGTCAGAACGGTCTGTCGGTACTGGAACAAGGCTTGCTGCTTCAATGCTTCAGCCTGCTTCACCTGTCCACGGATCTGGCCGAAATTCAATAGCGGCGCCACGACCGAACCACCTGCCGAGGCCAGTTCATATCCCGGCACAAACAACTTTTTTATATCGCTACTGGCGTATCCCAATGCGCCGCTAAAGGTAATCTTGGGAAAGTGGGCCGCCTTGGCCGCGCCGACCTCGGCATTAGCCGCCACCAGTGACTGTTCCGCCTGCACGATATCTGGACGACGCTCCAGCAGCTGCGACGGCAATTCCGCTGGCAGTCCCGGCGGCATCAGCTCCCTGAGCGATTTCCCACGCGGTATCGGCCCAGGAACGCGTCCCAGCAGCAGACAGATGGTATTCTCCTGCTGCCTGACCAGTGACTCATAGCTGGGTATGGCCTGCCTGGCAGACTCATAGTTTGACTCCGCCTGAGACAGTTCCAACTGTGAGATCGTGCCATATTTGAAACGCAGTTGAAACAGCTTCAGACTCTCGGCGTAGGCTTTCTCCGTGTCACGCACAATCTCCAGCTCAAGATCCAGCCCCCGCAGGGTAATGTAGGCCGAGGCCAGATTGGACACCACGGACAAAAGCACTGCGCGGCGACCGGCCTCGCTGCCCAGGATGCGCGCCCGGGCAGCCTCGCTGGAGCGCCTGATCCTGCCCCACAGGTCGATTTCCCAGGACGCGTTCAGTGCAGCCTGATAACTTTCCGTCGTGTTGTTCAGGGTCTGATAGGAACGCTGAACTGCCGGAGTAAAGCTGGCCGTAATCTGCGGAAAGAACTGGGAGCGGGTCGTGTCGAGCACCCCCAGATATTGATCCACCTTGGCAGAAGCATTCTGCAGATCCAGATTTTCCCTGATGGCCGTTTCAATAAGGCTATCCAGCACCGGATCCTTGAAGCTCTTCCACCACTGGACATCCGCCATGTCTGCAGCAGCGCGGTACTCCACCTTCCACTGCTCCGGAGATTTAATATCCGGCCTGACATAGTCGGGCCCCACTGAACACCCCGCCAGGATTGTCATGCACACACCAGCCATCAGCTTACGCATGGTCACCCTCCCCATGTTTTTCCTGTTCCGGGCCCTTCATACGCCCGAACAAACCTCCGGCCTCTTCCAGCAGCACAAAAAACAGCGGAACAAAGGAAGACGCCACCAGAGTGGAGGCCAGCATGCCGCCGATTACCCCGGTACCAATGGCGCGCAGGCTGTTGGCACCGGCACCGGTCGCGATTGCCATCGGAACACAGCCCAGGATAAAGGCCAGCGAAGTCATGACAATCGGCCTCAAACGCAAGCGGGCCGCCTCGATAGCAGCATCAGCCGGACTCATCCCCTTGCGCAGGTTTTCCGCAGCAAATTCTATGATCAGGATGGCATTTTTGGCCGAAAGTCCGACCAGGGTCACCAGACCGACCTGAAAATACACATCGTTCTCCAAACCCCGTCCCCAGGTCAGCAGTAAGGCACCACACAGGGCAAAGGGAACCGACATGACCACCCCGATCGGCAATGACCATTTTTCATACTGGGCCGACAGGATCAGGAACACCATGATCAGACCGAAGGCAAAAGCAATCGCTGAAGTGCTGCCAGCCTTCTTCTCTTCAAAGGCCTGTCCGGACCAGGAGTAGGCGTAGCCCTCCGGCAAGGCGCTTTTAGCCACCTCTTCCATGGCATCAATCGCCTGCCCTGAGCTGTACCCGGGTGCCTGGCTGCCGCTGATCTTCGTGGCAGGAAAACCATTGAAACGCGGCAGCAGGCTGGGACCGGCCACATATTTGATGGTTGCAATCGACGAGAGCGGGATCATGGCGCCGCTATTGGAACGCACATATATCTGCGGCAGGTCGTCGGGTTTGTCACGGTAATCGGGCTGTGACTGCAGGATCACCTGCCAGATGCGGCCATACTGGACAAACTGGCTGACATAGGCGGAACCGAAATAGGACTGTAACGTATCAAAAACAGTGGATACCGGAATGCCCAGCAACTGGGCCTTGGCACGATCCACATCCAGGTACAGCTGCTGCTGGCTGGCGGAAAACGTGGTGGAAAGGGATGTGAGCTCCTTGCGTTTCCTGGCTTCGGCAATGAACTGTTTGGTAACCTTTTCCAGTTGTTGGGGTGTACTGCCGGCCTTGTCCTGGATGTAGAACTCAAATCCGCCGGTTGAACCCAAACCCGGGATGGAGGGCGGGTTGATCGGAAATACCATGCCCTCCTTGATGCTGCCAAACTTGCCCCCTAGATCCTTGATAACACTAAAGGAGGTGTTCTCCTTGCCCTCACGTTCCTTGTAAGGTTTGAGAGAAGCGAAAAGCAGGCCGGCATTGTCTTTAACGCTGCCGTCAATCAGGCTGTAGCCGTCGATCTGGGTGATGTCGCCCATGGCCTTGTTGCCGAGCGCAACCTGCACCGCCTTGTCACTGACCGCTGCCGTGCGCTCCAGACTGGCGGCATCCGGCATGAAGTTGCCGACAAAGATGTAACCCTGGTCCTCTTCCGGCACAAAACTGCCCGGCACCAGTTTGAACAGCAGCAGAATCGCCACCAGCAAGCCGCCAAAGGCAATCATGCCCACCTTGCGATGGTTGATCAGCCAGCGCACGCCGCTGACATAGCGCTCGGTCAGACGATTGAAGCCATCTTCAAACCACTTGAAAAAACCGTGCTTTTCGCCATGTCCCGGTTTCAGTATCCTGGCCGCCAAGGCAGGCGAAAGCGTCAGGGCCACCACCCCGGACAGAACCATGGAGATGGCGATCGTAACGGCGAACTGCTTGTAAAGCGTACCGGTCATGCCGCCCAGGAATGCCACCGGCAGAAAGACCGAACCCAGCACCAGCACTATGGCCACCAGTGCGCCGGTCAGTTCGTCCATGGCCTTTTTGGCAGCCTCCATCGGCGACATGCCATAGGTAGCCATGTTGTGCTCCACATTCTCCACCACGATAATGGCATCATCCACCACCAGCCCGATGGCCAGGATCATGCCGAACAGGGTCAGCATGTTGGTGGAGAAACCCAGTGCCAGAATGCCGATGTAGGTGCCGATAATCGCGATCGGCACCGCCAGAATCGGAATCAGGGTGGCCCGGAAGCTCTGCAGGAACAGAAACACCACCAGCACCACCAGCACCACGGCCTCAAAGAAGGTATGCACGACCTTTTCAATCGAGGCCGAGGTAAACTCGCTGGTATCAAGCACGATCCTGTAATCCATGCCCTGGGGGAAGTTCTTCTTCAGCCCCGCAAGCAGCTCCCGGATCTGACGCGATGTTTCAATGGCATTGGCGCCCGGCTGCTGGTACACGGCAATGGCCACCGATTTTTTACCGTTGACCTTGGACACGACAGAATAATCCTTACCGCCCAGCTCCGCCTTGGCAACGTCTTTCAGCCTCGTGATGGCTGAACCGTCATGGGTCGCGCGGATGATGATGTTTTCAAATTCAGCCGGATCCGACAGCATACCCTTGGTGGTGACCACAAACGTCTGCTGGGTGCCTTTGGGCGACGGCGACTGACCGATGGAGCCGACCCCGAAGGCCTTGTTCTGCTGCTGAATCGCCGTGGCAATATCCTGGGCGGTGATGCCCAGTTGGGCCATCCGGTCGGGTTTCAGCCAGATACGCATGGCAACATCCGGCAGCGGAAACATGCTGGAGAGATTGGCGCCGGGTATGCGCTTGATCGGATCGAGGACATACAGGTTGGCGTAGTTGCCGAGGTAAACCGGATCATAGCGGTCGTCGGGCGAAAACACGCTGATGATCATCATGAAGGCCTGGGAGCGTTTCTGAACCGACACCCCTTGGCGACTGACGATATCGGGCAGCAGGGTCGCCGCCTGATTGACCCGGTTCTGCACATTAACCTGGGCCATGTCCGGGTCGGTGCCTGGTTCAAATGTAACCGTCAGGGTCATGTTGCCTGACGACGAACTGGTGGATGACATGTAGGTCATCCGGTCCACACCATTAACCTGCTGCTCGATCGGCGCTGCCACGGTGTTGGCAACCACCTCGGCCGTTGCGCCGGGGTAGAATGCTGAAACCTGCACGGTAGGCGGCGCTATGTTGGGATACTGGGCTATTGGCGTGGATTTCATGGCCATGAAACCGGCCAGTGTGATGATGATACAGATTACCGCCGCAAAAACGGGACGGTCTATGAAAAAACTACCCATGTGCGCCCCCTATTTTGCAGCTGAACTTTTTGGCTGTTGCTGCAGCTTCTGCTGCGCGGCCTTCATCTCTTCAGCAGAAACGACCTTGACCGGCATACCGGGCGCCAGCTTCATGAACCCGTCGACGATGACCATTTCGCCGCCCTTGAGCCCCTGCTTGATGATCCAGTCGCTGTCGATCCAGTCTCCGGCCATGACAGGACGCGCTTCGGCCTGTCCCTTGTCATTGACGACAAAAACCACATGACCGTTGGAGGTTTGCTGAACCGCACGTTGTGGCACCGCAAGCGCATTGGGCCGCACAGCGCCCTTCATGTAGGCCTTTACAAACATGCCTGGCCGCAGGACCCCTTTGGGGTTGGAGATGACCGCCCGCACCAGGAAGGTGCCGGTGTCCTTGCTGAATGAAGGATCAGCAAAATCAACCACGCCCGTTTGCGGATAGCGCTTGCCGTCGGACAGATCCACCTCGACAGTATAGCGTTGATCCTTGGGGGTAACCACCTGTCCGCTGTCCACCTCCTGCATCAAGGAGGCCTGCTGGTTCTGAGACACACTGAAATCAACCCAGGCCGGATCGAGTTTGGCAACATAGGTCAACTTGGCGGAGCTGCTGCCAGCCGCCACATAGGCCCCCTCCCTGATCAATGACTGGCTGGCCACACCACTGACCAACAAGGTAATGGTGGTATAGCTCAGATCCAGCAACGCCTTGTCCAGATTGGCCTGGGCCTGATGCACGCCAGCCTGGGCAGTCATATAATTGCCGGTGGCATTGTCCAGGTCGCTTTTACTGGCAGCATTTTGGGCTGCCAGTGGCTTGATGCGATCCAGGGTGGCCTTGGCCGTCCACAACTGGGACTTGCGGGTGTCCAGTTCCGCCCTGGCCGCGCTCACCGCTGCCTCAAACGGCTTTTTGTCCAGCTTGAACAGCACCTGCCCCTTGCGAACCGGCTCACCCTCCTTGTAACAGATCCTTTCCAGAAATCCGCTGACCCGGGCCATGATATCAATCTGATGGGAGCTCTGGATCTGGGCAACAAAGGTAGCAATCGCCGGAACGGTCTTTGGTTCGACCTTGACGACCACCACCTCGGTCGGCGGTGGCGGCGCCTTTGCCTTTTCATGATTGCTGCAGCCCGCCGGCAATGTTGCCAACAAGGATGTTATACCGATAAAAACAGCCAAGCCCACCTTGTGCGAACAACTTGCGTTAAATGTCATGCCGCGCCTCCGCTTACTGGATATAGCCATCGATTTATATGACTATAGAATAATTACATACCTGCAATACGGCCAAATATTAATCTTGTCTGTCGCCCACAGAAACGCCATATACAGCCACCGGCATGATACGACCTTTAAGCTGCTGGTTTCCAAGTGATACAATCGATATGTCAGGTTTATCCTTAACTGCCTCATAGGTGTCTTTGTTAAAAAGAATCGGGCAGTCTGGATATTCCTTGGTCAGGGACTCAAGCCTTGCGGCAATATTTACTGCATCACCTATCACAGTATACAAAAAACGCTCGGGTGATCCGATCTGACCTGCAACCGCCTTGCCTGTGCTGATTCCAATGCCGATTGCCAGCGGCTTGTTACTCATGGCAATACGCCTTTCATTCAGAGCTTTTAGCCGTTCCAGCATTGCCATTGCTGCCTGAATGGCAGCATATTCCGAACATTCCCGAGCTACCGGAGCGCCAAAGATCACCACAATCGCGTCACCGATAAAGTTGTTGATATATCCGCCAAACGGACGGACTGCAGCACTCATCTCTGTCAGGTATTCATTCAACATTAAAACGACATCGTCGGGATCAAGCTCTTCAGACATGGTTGTAAAGCTGCGTATGTCAGAAAACAACACCGTGACGCGGCGGTGTTCCCCTCCCAGAGCAAGATCTCCGGCAAGCAGTTTTTCCCTCACTTCAGGGGACACGACCCGGCCAAAAATATCCTTTTCTCGCTCACGTTCCTTCATATTCTGCACCATCACGTTAAATGCTACCGCAAGTTGTCCAATTTCGTCATTGTTGAAAACCTTTGCATGGGCGTTGTCAAAATCCCCCCTCTTCAATTTTTCCGTGGAATCACTGATGGCACGAATGGGGCGGGTAAAGTTTTGGGCAAAAAACATGGCAATAAAAACAAATGCAAGGCCAACAAATGTCACACTGACAATGACATTTCTGAGCAACCAGTTCAGAGGGGCAAGGAACAGCTCCTGTGGCTCACTCACTCCAACCACCCATCTCTGACTGCCGGCAACTGGCGCGAAACCCAGAACCTTGTCAAGATCGGTATTATCTGATCGGTAGCTCAGATGCCCTGGCGCTTTTGCGCCAATCATGGTTTTTGCCAAAAGGGGAAGGTTCAGGCTCGGTATCTGATCCGTCATGAAACGTTTCTCCGAAAGGACCGTTTGCATGACATCGGGCGGAATAGTGTTCAGACTGTGGTAAAGCAGTTTTTTTTCGGTATGAATAATAATTACGCCGTTTTTATCGACGACAAAAACCGACTGCCCCTTACCTTCATGCTGATGTTTGCCCGCTATTGATGCGATGGCGTTTCCATCAAGCTTGAACACTGCAACACCGGAAATAGCTCCAGATACATTTTTGATCGGACTTGAAAAATATATTCCCGGCTTGCCGCTTGTGCTACCAATCTCTATTGATGACACATAGGAACTGCCCTGAATGGCCATTTTGAAGTAATCCCGCCATTTCAGGTTTCTGCCGATAGCAGTTGACTCACGTGTGGAGGCAAGGACATTCCCCCCTTGATCCATAATCATCAAGAGTTCGAAATGCTCGTTAGTCTCCAGCACCCGTTTCATCTTTCCATTTAGCTTTCTGCGCAGTTCTGTAGTGGGGTGGGTGACAAACTGAATGGTATCCTCATCAGAGGCAAGAAGCTTTATGATGTGTTTTGTATCTTGTATCCTCTGCCTAATCCGGTCGGCAATGGTAGAGGCTGAGTGCTCGATATTTTTTAGCTCTAAAGACCTTACATGCCGGTAGCTGCCTTGATAATTATAATATGCCGTCAGCATCATGGGAGTCAGCGCGCTTACGACAAGCAACAACGCAAGCTTAAATGCAATTGTCCATCTACGTGGAGAAACCCTGCTCCAGAAATCGGTCAAATGCTCACTCTCTTGCGCCATGCATGCTCCTGGCCCCGCCGG
>DAONZY010000006.1:36976-67637 GCA_035407085.1 Deltaproteobacteria bacterium
ATCCTGGCAAATGCGTCGGGCGCCTCATACATCAGCTGATGGGTTGCCTTTTTGAATTGAACCAGCCATGCCCCGGGAATCGCCGCAGCGATGGTTTTGGAACTGTCAGCCCCTACCGTGGAGTCGGCTGTTCCGACCACCAGCATAACCTGATTGGGAATGTTCGGCAGTTTATCCTGGGGGGTCTTCCAGTGGGTTGTGGCCTCCAGCTGCCTTATGACCGTCCGCGGCACATTGACCGCCTTCCCCTGCAGGGCTTTGGCAACATTGCTTCCATCGGTAGAGGTAGCGTGAATAACCGCCTTGTTGAAGCGTTGCGGATATTCCAGCAATAGTTTCTGGGTGATGGTGCTTCCCATGGAATACCCCAGCACATTCGTCTTTTTTACTCCCAGGCTATCCATAAGGCCGATGACATCATCGGCAAACAATTTGTAACTGAATGTCGTATCATTGGCTGTTGTATATCCCATGCCACGGTTATCCATGATGATCAGTTGAAATTTCTTCGAAAACGCATCAATGATTTTGGGTTGCCAGTGTTCCATGGTTCCACCCAGCCCCATGATCATGACCATCGGCTCGCCTGAGCCGATCAGCTTGTAGCCGATATCAATCCCATTGGCGTGAACCTGGTAGATGGCATTTCCCTGTTTATCCCGGCCGACCTGCTTGCCTGCCGGCATAATGTTCTGGGCCAGGGCAGCGGACACATAAATAGTCAGCACCATAATTATTGCAAAAAGCAGGCTTAAGTTCTTTTTCATAATCTGTCATGCCTCCCGAATATCGAACTACTCACATACAACCCATTGATTTCATTTTCTATTCAAAACAAATTACTTACCTGCAGGCATAAACAGCTTCTGCAGTTTCTTCTGCATTTCTGGACTCAGCTGTTTGATCAGCTCTGCATTGTAAGAGCCGGTCGGCATCGGCTTGATGCTCGGATCTTGATTGGGATTAACGTTGTAGATGTCGTTATTGATGATCTGCTGCGCAGCGACAGCGTAGGAACGTGACTGCGCCGCCGGAGTTCCCTCTTTGACAGCCGGGTCAACGTTGGTTGTAACGATTGAAACCGTATTGTCACTATTCAGGTAGATCTGGAACGTGCGAAACTGCTGGGGAAAATCCCGGAGTGACGAGGTTTCCACCTGCCAAAATCCCCGTTCGGGTGCATTGAGCGGATCATTTGAAGTAAAAGCCTTGACCGTATTCAAATGGCGGTGCCCGGAAATCCAGAGGATGAAATTGGGGTGTTTCTGCAGTTCATTAATCAGCTGTGCCTCTGTGACGGCATTTTTGGCATCCCTCCACCAAGCCATCTTGGAGGTCGGCTTTTCGACCTTTAGCGGTATGTGGGCGGCAATGATCATCAGCTGCCCCTTGGCCTGTCCGTCGCTGAGCTCCTTTTTAAGCCAGGCCCAGCGCTCCTTGTCCAGATAACCATACCCATGAATGTCTGTGGAACCATCGTCTTCCCTTTGGGTGTCATCCAGCACGATAACCTTGAGCGGAACATTCGCCTTGGGTACGAAGCTGTAACAGCTGAATCCTTTTTTGGCATCGATCAAATTGAATCCGTGACCGGCCGGCTTGGATGTGGTCTTGAAGAACTCCTGCATCCACTCTGTTCTGGCAAGGGAACGGCGGTCCGGATCAGCAACAACTTTGGGGGCGCTGCTAAACTTTTTCACAGCCCCCGTATATTTAATATCACCATAAGGGGTCGAGCCGTCCAGCACGCCCATATAGTAGTCAGGTTTAAGAATATTGGCCGGGTTGGCCAGCACATCAGAGCTGGCAAAAACCGTGTCGCTGATGTACGACCTTCGCAGGGCTTCGTCCACAGGGATCGAGCCGAGCCAGAAATGATCGTGGTTGCCCATGGTCTGATACCAGGGGATGGTCTTATCAAGCCCGGCGGCCTTGAAAGGCTTCTGGTAATCGATGGTAGCAGCACCCGCATGGGCGCCGGAACTGGGTTTGATCACCTTGCCGTCAAGCACATCGATATACCACCTGAGCTCATTGTACTGGGTGCTGTTGCAGGTGTCGCCCAGGGAGATACCGAAATCAATTGGTTCCTGCTTATGCAGGGCATTGACAGTCTGGATCGCCGCATCAAGGACATGTGGTGTGTAAAGCATTACCGGAGAATAGATGGAGGTCATGAATGCATATGGAGCTTTGCTCATGCCGGGGTAGATCAGTTGTTGCAGATAGATCAGTTGGGAAGGGGATTCCTTGTCGGTGGTATGGATGTCAGTGAAGGCAAAGAAATTTAGCAGTTTTGCCTTTTTAACTGCTGTTGCACCTGTATAGCCGACCGGCATGATATCGGTCCGTTTGCCGTCATCAATACCTATGCCGTATGTCCAGGCACCATATCCGTATTGCTTGTATTTCGCCACATCATGCAGCAGAATTTCCTGAGAAGGTTTCGGGACGGGCTGAATTGTTTTCTGACGTGTGGTGAACACATTGTCGGCAATAGGGTAAGTTGCGGGATCGTTTTTTTGTGCAGCCTCAACGTACTGTGACCCGATCACCAACATTGCCGCCACTGTCAAAACAGTCATTTTGTTCTTCATTGCCAA
Source organism: Deltaproteobacteria bacterium (assembly GCA_035407085.1). Taxonomy (GTDB): domain Bacteria; phylum Desulfobacterota; class Desulfuromonadia; order Geobacterales; family Pseudopelobacteraceae; genus JBGSQR01. Next base: position 39,580 of record DAONZY010000006.1, read on the forward strand.
ACTCCTTTGGATTGCCAATCTAAGCAGTAATATTGTATGGATCTTTGGCCTGTTCTGCTAAACCAGTTCATATAATGCTTTTACACATTAATTCAGCTCGTGTAATAAGCATGAAAACTGGATCAGCAGAAAAACTGATGTCTATAAACAGGTCAACTGGAAACGCCATTATCAACAGAAGACGGGAATAAAGCGAAGGAAAACACGTCCAGTTACAGCCGGTTTAACTGTCCCGAAAAATAGATTGTTTACATCAACAGATATCACCAACGGAACATAAGCATATCAAATTATCGGATTGCTGCAATGAGATTCATTAATAATGGCAAGACTTCGGCGCTGCTTTACGTCAGCGGGTCTTTCAGATTTTCATATTCATCCCAGCCTCCTTCATCGTCTTCAATAAAGAGCTTCTCTGCCGACCATCTATATATCTTGACAGGCCGCTGTCATCAGACTTATATTGCGGAATGAACATTCATTCTATAGATGGGCAGGTTTTAATGACGAAGGTTGACAAACGTAAACAAATCATCCGCACAGCCCTGGAACTGATTGCAGAGCATGGCTTCCATGGCGCACCCATGGCAATGATCGCAGACAGAGCCGGTGTGGGGGCTGGCACTATTTACCGCTATTTTGAAAGCAAGGATGTGCTGATCTGTGACCTGTACAAGGAGATCGAACAACGGGTCACCGAGGTAATTGCCATCGGATACTCACCGGACGAGACCGTCAGGGAGCGCTTTATCCATCTGGGTAGCCGTATGATCCGCTATTTCATCGATCACCCCATGGAATTTCGCTATGTTGAGCAGTTCCACAACTCGCCATACGGCGCTGAACATCGCAAGGAAAAGATCCTGGGCATTGACCAGGGATGCAACATCTTCAAGCTGCTGCTCGAGGAAGGCATCACCAGCGGTGCAATCAAGGATTTTCATCTGGCAGTACTCTTCGCGCTTTCCTTTGGACCGATCATCTCTGTAATTCGCGACCACATCCTTGGCTTTGTTCAACTGGATGGAGTTCTGATTGAACGCATAGTTTCGGCCTGCTGGGACGGCATAAAAAACTGAACATTACAGCCTGATGCATATATATTCCGTCAAACATAACCACACAGAAAAGAAGGTAACCACATGCAAACACGAATCCGCTACAGACTTTTGATGGCTGCCGGCACCCTGGCAACCATATGCGCCCTGGGCGCATGTGGCAAACCGAGCAAAGGCGGCGCACCGCAAGGCGGAGCGCCGGAAGTATCGGTTGTAGTCATCAAGCCGGAAAAGGCCCGGCTGACGACCGAACTGCCTGGCCGCACCTCTGCTTTCCAGATCTCGGAAGTACGTCCCCAGGTGGGCGGCATCATCCAGAAGCGGCTGTTCACCGAAGGAGCTGACGTCAAAGCCGGCGATGCGCTCTACCAGATCGATCCGGCCAGCTACAAAGCCGCCCATGCCAGCGCAAAGGCAAACCTTGCCAAGGCTGAAGCCAGCCTGCTGCCTGCCAGGCTCAAGGCAGGGCGCTACCAGGAGCTGATCAAGATCAAGGCCGTCAGCCAGCAGGAGGCCGATGAAACCGCCGCCGCTCTCAAACAGGCCGAGGCCGAGGTTGAAGCCGCCAAGGCCGCGTTGGAGACAGCACGCATCAACCTGGGCTATACACGTATTATCGCCCCCATCTCCGGGCGCATCGGCAAATCTACCGTCACCAATGGCGCACTGGTGACCGCCAGCCAGGCCACCGCACTGACCACAATTCAGCAACTCGACCCGGTCTATGTGGATGTCACCCAATCCAGCAGTGAAATGCTGCAACTCAAGCGGTCAATTGAAAGCGGAGTTTTCCGCAAGGGGACCAAAACCCAGGCCAGCGTAAAACTACTGTTGGAAGATGGCAGCGCCTACCCGGTTGAAGGCACGTTGAAATTTTCAGACATCACGGTTGAACAGAGTACGGGCTCCGTGACCCTGCGCTCCATCTTTCCCAATCCGAAAAAACTGCTGCTGCCCGGCATGTTCGTCCGGGCCGTGCTGGAAGAGGGGGTCAACGATCAGGCCATACTGGTGCCCCAGCGTGGTGTAACCCGCAATCCGTCAGGGAACGCCATGGTCCTGGTGGTGGGCGCCGAAGACAAGGTCGAGATACGTCCGATCAAGGTAGTCCGCACAGTAGGCGACAAGTGGCTGGTCAGCGAGGGTCTCAAGGAAGGGGATCGTGTTATCGTGGAAGGCCTGCAGAAGGCCCGCCCCGGCACTCCGGTCAAGACTGTTCTGTTCGGCGCCAAGCCCGCCCAGCAGGAGACCCGCAAACAGAAAACAAAACCGGATGCGGCGTCAAAAGAAAAGAAATAAGCTAACCGTCTGACAGTGCGACGTATTTTCACCAGACCCGGAAGCACAAGTGCCGGCATTTCACAATCCATGCCTTTGCCGGGAGCAACACCTGGCCGGACCGTTTGTCTGCCTGGGGTGCAACTGCCGCTTACAGTAAAAGGAGCCTCTTCATGGCCAAGTTTTTCATCAACAGACCCATCTTTGCCTGGGTCATATCAATCATAGTCATGCTGGTTGGCCTGCTGGCCATCAAAGCACTGCCGGTCTCCCAATATCCGCCGATTGCTCCGCCCCAAATCACGATCAACGCCGTTTATCCGGGCGCATCGGCCCAGACGGTTCAGGACACGGTCACCCAGGTCATCGAGCAGAAACTGAACGGCATCGATAACCTGATCTACATGTCCTCCACCAGCGATTCATCCGGCGCGGTCTCCATCAATCTGACCTTCAAGGCCGGCACCGACCCCAATATCGCCCAGGTACAGGTGCAGAACAAACTGCAGCTGGCTACCCCGCTCCTGCCGCAGGTCGTCCAGAAGCAGGGCATCCAGGTTGTCAAGTCCACCAAAAACTTCCAGTTGATCGTTGGTTTGGTCTCGGAAGACAGCTCCATGAACCGCTATGAGCTGACCGACTATGTAGTGGCCAACATCCAGGACATTATCAGCCGTACTGAAGGGGTCGGCGAGGTGACGGTCTTCGGCTCCCAGAATGCCATGCGTATCTGGCTGGATCCCTATAAACTGAACAGCTTCAAGCTGACTACCAGTGATGTGATCAGCGCGATTCAGGCCCAGAACGCCCAGGTATCTGCCGGACAGTTCGGCGGTTCACCTTCTGTGGACGAACAGCAGTTGAATGCCACCATCACCGCCCGCACACTGCTGCAGACAACCGGTCAGTTCTACAACATCACACTGCGCACCAACAGCGACGGCTCTACAGTCAAACTCAAAGACGTTGCCAGGTGTGAGATCGGCACGGAAAGCTATGACGTTCAGGCCCGCTTCAAGGGGCACCCGATGGGCGGCATGGCCATCCGCCTGGCAGCCGGGGCCAACGCCCTGGACACAGGAGACCGGGTCAAAGCCAAGCTGGAAGAGCTGTCCCTGTACTTTCCGGCCGGCATGAAGGTGGTCTACCCCTATGACACCACCCCCTTTGTCAAAATTTCAATACACGAAGTTGTTCAGACCCTGTTTGAGGCAGTCTGCCTGGTGTTCATCATCATGTTCCTGTTCTTGCAGAACATCCGGGCCACGCTGATTCCCACCATCGCCGTTCCGGTCGTACTGCTGGGCACCTTTGGGGTGCTGGCCGCCTGTGGCTTTTCGATCAACACCCTGACCATGTTCGCACTGGTCATCGTCATCGGGTTACTGGTGGACGATGCGATTGTCGTGGTCGAGAACGTTGAGCGCATCATGTCGGAGGAGGGTCTCTCGCCGCATGATGCCACCGTCAAGTCAATGGGGCAGATCTCCAGTGCACTGTGGGGCATTGCCACCGTGCTTTCCGCCGTATTCATGCCGATGGCTTTCTTTGGTGGCTCTACCGGAGTCATCTACCGACAGTTTTCAATCACCATCATTGCGGCCATGATACTGTCAGTGCTGGTGGCAATGATCCTGACACCAGCCTTGTGCGCAACCTTGCTCAAACCGGTTGAAAAAGGGCACCACATGGGCGAAGCCGGCTGGTTCAAGGGGTTCTTCCATCGATTCAACGCCCTGTTTGATCGGGGCAGGGACAAGTATGAGGGACTGGTAAGCCGTTCTTTCAATAAGAGGTTCCGCTACCTGGCCTTTTACGGCATGATTGTGACTGCCATGGCATTCTTTTTCCTGCGGCTGCCGACCGCCTTCCTCCCGGATGAGGATCAAGGTTTCATCATTTGCCAGATCCAGCTGCCGGCCGGTGCAACAGAGCACCGCACCCTGAAGGTTGTCGAGCAGCTGGAAAGACACTTTTTGGAAAATGAGACCGAAGCAGTTGAATCCCTGGTCGCTGTCGCCGGTTTCAGTTTTGCCGGAAGCGGGCAGAACATGGGGATGGCATTTATTAAATTGAAGGACTGGGAGTTGCGCAAAAGACGAGATCTGAAGGCAGACGCCGTTGCTAGACGCGCCATGGGTGCCTTTTCACAGATAAAGGACGGCCTGGTCTTTGCCTTCTCACCACCTGCGGTAATAGAACTTGGCCAGGCCAACGGCTTTGACTTCATGCTGCAGGACCGTGCCGGACTCGGTCATGAAAAACTAATGGAGGCGCGCAACCAGCTGCTGGGCATGGCCATGAAAAACCCAAAACTGGTCGCTGTCCGCCCCAACGGCCAGGATGATTCGCCCCAGTTCAAACTGGATATCGATGACGTACGTGCCGGCGCACTGGGTGTGTCACAGTCCAGCATCAACGAAGTGCTGGCCACGGCCTGGGGTAGTTCATATGTCAATGACTTCATCGAGAAGGGACGCGTCAAAAAGGTCTACCTGCAGTCGGAGGCACGCTATCGCATGCTGCCGGAAGATATCAACAAATGGTATGTGCGTAATAACAAGGGCGAGATGGTACCGTTTTCCGCCTTCGCCACCGCCCATTGGCAGTACGGTTCGCCGCGACTGGAGCGCTACAACGGCATCCCGTCCGTCGAAATCATGGGCCAGGCAGCATCAGGTATCAGTACTGGCGAAGCCATGAAAGAGATGGAACAAATGGCTGCAAAACTCCCATCCGGCATCGGCTTCGAATGGACCGGGCTTTCATATGAGGAAAAGGAGTCTGGCAAGCAGGCCCCGGCCCTGTATGCAATATCGCTGCTGGTCGTGTTTCTGGCTGTGGCGGCACTATATGAAAGCTGGACCATCCCGTTTGTCAATCTATTGATGCTGCCTCTGGGATTGGTAGGCGCGGTCACCGCTGTTTCGCTGCGCATGCTGCCCAACGACGTATACCTGCAGATCGGTCTGTTAACAACGGTAGGCCTTTCCACCAAAAACGCCATCCTGATCATCCAGTTCATCAAGGAACAGATGCATCAGGGACATGAATTGGTCGAGGCAACCCTGACCGCTATCCGCATCCGTTTGCGGCCGGTCATCATGACATCGTTGGCCTTTTTCTTCGGCACCCTGCCGCTGGCCATCACCAAAGGCGCCGGTGCCGCGGCCCAGAACGCCATCGGTACCGCTGTCACCGGCGGGCTTTTGTCGGCCACCTTTATCGACCTGATCTTCATTCCGTTCTTCTTTGTGCTGATCTCAAAGTTTTTCAGCAGCAAAACGAAACTGCCCGCACCTGCGCAATCAGGCACAAACCATGGGGAGGAGCATTAACATGAGAAACAATAGATATGCCATCCTGGCACTGACCCTGCTGCTGCCGGGCTGTACCATGGCTCCTAAATATGAGCGACCGGCTGCACCAGTTCCTGACAACTGGGCCGTCACACACATGGGCAAACCTGCCGGCAGCCCCCAGGCTCAATCCCGAACCGCAGGCAGCCTGGCCTCGATAAAATGGCGTGAATATTTTGTCGACAGCCAGCTCCAGAGACTGATTGAACTGGCACTGGCCAACAACCGCGACCTGAGGGTTGCGGCGCTGAACATCGAGAAGAGCCGCGCCCAGTATCAGATCAAGCGCGCCGACCTGCTGCCGACCATTAACGCCACTGGCAGCGGCACCGTGCAACGCATCCCGGCCAGCCTGTCATCCAGCGGGCGCGCCACCATTTCCCGCCAGTACAATGTCAATCTGGGCATGAGCGCCTATGAACTGGACTTCTTTGGCCGGGTACAAAGCCTGAAGGATCAGGCGCTGGAGCAGTATCTGGCCACGGAACACGCCAAACGCAGCGCCCAGACCAGCCTGGTTGCAGAAGTGGCCAGCAGTTACCTGACCCTGGCGGCAGACCGCGAACGACTCAAACTGGCCAGAGACACCTATGACAGCCAGCTGGCATCCTATCAGCTGATCCAGCGACGCTTCGAGGTGGGCGCAAGTTCCGAGCTGGATCTGCGTCAAGCCCAGACCGGGGTTGAGTCAGCCCGGGTGGATGTTGCCCGCTATACCAGCCTGGTCGCCCAGGATCAGAATGCCCTGGCAGTGGTGATCGGCATGCCCGTACCGTCTGAACTGTTTCCGGAGAAGCTATCAGAGGTTGTCACCGTAAAAGAGCTGCAGCCGGGACTCCCTTCCGAGCTGATGCAGCGGCGTCCCGACATACTTCAGGCCGAAGGCATGCTGAAAGCCGCCAATGCAAATATCGGCGCAGCCAGGGCGGCCTTTTTCCCCAAGGTGACACTCAATACCAACATCGGCACCTCCAGCGATCAACTGGCCAAGCTGTTCGCACCAGGTTCGGCGGCCTGGTTGTTCGCACCGCAGATCTCGGTACCGATCTTCGACACCGGCCGCAACATTGCCGGACTAAAGGTCAGCGAAGTGGAGCGGGACATCGCCCTGGCCCAATACGAAAAGGCAATCCAGAACGCCTTCCGTGAAGTATCTGACGCCCTGACCCAGAAGGGTACGCTGGTTGAGCAGATCAATGCCCAGAAAGCGCTGACCGAAGCCACATCGGAAAGCTACCGGCTGGCCGAGGCGCGCTACAAGGCCGGCATCTCCAGTTATCTGTACGTGCTGGATTCGCAACGTTCCTTCTACTCGGCCAGCCAGAGTCTGATCAGCACCAACCTGTCCCGGCTGGTCAACCTGGTGACGCTTTACAAGGTACTGGGCGGCAGCGACGATGTCTGAGCCGGCAGTATCAACCGCATAATAGCAAACTGCGCGTAACCCTTTGTTAATTAAGGGTTCGCGTTTTTTATAGCTTTACATTTTACCCTTAACTGCTGTATCTTTTTAAATTAAATTTCTTTCCAACAGGAATACGATGAATCAGCTGATTCGTTATATAGGGCGCAAAACCATTGCTCTGATGCGGGAACTGGGCAGGATAGGCTGGTTTCTGATACATGCGCTGACAACCATGGTCAGGTCGCCGGGCAATCCTGTCTATGTGTTGAAACAGCTGGAGTTCATCGGCGCCAAATCGCTCTTCGTCATCTTTCTGACCGCCGGCTTCACCGGGATGGTGCTCGGGCTGCAGGGCTATTACACCCTGACAAAGTTCGGCTCAGAAGGGATGCTGGGCACGGCCGTAGCGCTCTCCCTGGTTCGCGAGCTGGGACCGGTGCTGACCGCCCTGATGGTAACCGGGCGCGCCGGCAGCGCCATCACCGCCGAGATCGGCATCATGCGCATCAGTGAGCAGATCGATGCCCTGGAAACCATGGCACTGGATCCTTTCAAGTACCTGATTTCACCCAAGCTGATCGCCGCCATGATCGCCCTGCCGCTGTTGTGTGCCATATTCGATGTGGTCGGCATCTATGGCGGCTGGCTGGTAGGGGTTAAGCTGCTGGGGGTCAACCCGGGCGCCTATTTCTATGAAATGGAAAAGTCCGTGGTCTGGCGCGATGTCTATTCCGGTTTTATCAAATCCTTCTCCTTCGGGGTCATCATCGCCTGGATCGGTTGCTACAAGGGATACTTTGCCGGTCACGGCGCCGAGGGTGTTTCCCGCGCCACGACCGAATCGGTTGTGCTGACTTCGGTGCTGATCCTGGTCTGGGACTACTTCCTCACTTCGGTGCTGCTATGATCAGACTGCAGGGTGTCCACAAATCATTCGGCGACCAGGTAGTGCTGGACGGTCTCGATATCACCATCCCGGCCGGACAGATCACGGCTGTCATTGGTCCCAGCGGTGAAGGCAAAAGCGTCATGCTCAAGCACATGATCGGCCTGCTGCAGCCGGACAGCGGAGCGGTGGAGGTCGATGGCGAAAGCATCACCGCAGCCAGCCGTGCCCGGCTGAACAGCATCCGCGAGAAATTCGGCATGCTGTTCCAGAGCGCCGCCCTGTTCGACTCGATGAACGTCTTCGACAACGTGGCGTTTCCATTACGCGAGAAGACCCGGCTTTCCAAAGAAGAGATTCGCAATCGGGTAATGTCGGCGCTCGAGGATGTGGGCCTTAAGAATGTGGAGCACAAATATACCGACCAACTCTCCGGCGGCATGAAAAAGCGGGTTGCACTGGCACGGGCTCTACTTTTGAACCCCAAGATCATACTGTTTGACGAGCCCACGACAGGCCTGGACCCTATCATCAAAAAGGCGATCCACCAGTTGATCCGTGATACACACGCCAAGTTTGGGTTTACCGCCGTGATTGTATCACACGAGATTCCTGATATTTTTGAGGTGGCCCAGCATGTGGCCATGCTCTATAAAGGCAAAATCCTGCAGTACGGAACGACCGATGAAATACTGCATTCCGAACATCCGGTCGTCAGACAGTTCATCAGCGGCAGCCTTGATGGGCCGATACAGATGATATGAATTATGGCTGTTCACCACACGGCCAGCCCGTTATGCAATCACGGATAAGGTGAATTCTATGAACACAGCAAAAATGGAAATGGCGGTTGGCGTATTCATGATTGTCGGTATACTCTGTCTGGGGTACGTCTCGATCAAGCTTGGAAAAATGGAAATTATCGGCGGCGATTACTACCAGGTTTCCGCATCCTTCGGCTCTGTATCCGGGCTTAAGCCAGGTGCCCGGGTGGAGGTAGCCGGTGTAGAGATCGGCAAGGTAGACCGGATTCAGCTTGACGCCAAGAATGGCGATCAGGCCGTTGTCCATCTAAAAATCAAGGGTGACGTTAAAATCACCGATGATGTGATTGCATCCGTCAGAACCAGCGGCATCATCGGCGACAAGTTCATTAAACTCTCCCAGGGCGGATCTGATCAGTATCTCGGCAATAACGGCAAGATCAGGGAAACCGAATCAGCCATCGACATCGAGGAGCTGGTTGCAAAATTCATTCACGGAAAGGTTTGATTTAACTCAGGGTAAAGATATGAGGAATATTCTTTTTGGTACATGTCTTGTTGTATCACTGTTATCACTGTCCCAACCGGTCGTTGCCGCGACCCAAACAGAGATCAGCCATACTCAGTTACTCACGCTGGATGATTGTATTCGAATGGCGTTGAAAGCCCCCCCGGAACTGGGTGAGGCCCAGGCGGATATAGACTTCACAGCCAGCAAGCTGGAAGAGGCTAAGTCCCATCGATATCCACAGATTGAAGTGATTTCCATGTTCGGTCCGGCCCCCACCGCCAGGAAAGAAGACCTCATGGCGACGGATCACAATTTTTTCCGTTTCAACCGGCTGACCTGGTTTGCCCGCGCCGACGGCATACTCACCCAGCCGCTTTACACATTCGGCAAGATCTCCGAGAACATGAAGGCTGCCACACACGGCATTGAGGTGGATCGTTCACGCAAACAGCAGAAGGCCAACGAGATCGTCCTTAAGGTACGCGAATACTACTACGGCCTGCTGTATGCGAGGGAGATGAAAGAACTGGTTCTTGAGGTGCAGGAAAGTCTGCTCAAGGCTCGGAAAACTGCTCAGAAACTGTTGGATGCAGAATCAAACGGCGTGGATCAGATGGACATCTTCAAGCTGGATGCCTTTTCAAATGAGGCCCAGAAATACCTGGAAGAGGCGCACAAGGGTGAACGCCTGGCACTGTCAGCGTTAAGGGCGCGGCTCGGCCTAAAACCGGATGCCAAAATCGACATTGCTGCGGAGCGCCTCCTGTTGCCGGACAGACCTGTTCCTGAACTGGAGACACTTGTGGACAGGGCCCGTGACAATCGGCCGGAGTTCCGCCAGATATCCGAAGGCCTGAAGGCACGCACCGCGCTGGTGGAGGCCGCCAAGGCCAATTACTACCCTGATGTCTTTCTGGCCGGCCTGCTTTCCTGGGCCTATTCACCAGGCCGCGACAAGATCAACAACCCATATATTCATGACAATTTTAACCACTATTACGGCGGCGCTGTTCTGGGTGTCAGGTGGAAGCTCGATTTCGGCATCACGGGTTCCAAGGTTTCCGCAGAGCGCGCCCAGCACAATCGCCTGCTGCACACCAGGGATTTTGCAGAAATCAATATCCCGCTCCAGGTCAAAAAGTTCTACCTGGAGTTGAAGGAAGCAGAAAACGCGGCCAAAGCATCCAGGGCGGCCTACTCCAATGCTAAAAAGTGGACTGTTTCTGCACTGGCAAACTTTGATTTCGGTGTAGGTCCTGCCAAGGACATATTTGAGGCACTTCAGGCTTATTCACGGATGCGCGCTGCATATTTCCAGTCTGTTTACAATTACAACATCGCCCTTGCAAATCTGGACTGCGCCACCAGCGAACAGCTTCAGACAGGGCAGAAATAACCCGGAGGCAACATGATCAAGAGATTGTCCGTTTTTGTTATGGCTATGGTGCTGGCAGCATCACAGGCACTGGCCAGTCCAACCCAGGATGTTAAGAAAACCGTCGATGAGGTTGTCAGGATCGTTTCAGACAAAAACATGAAGAAAAATGATCAGAAACGCAGACAGTCGCTGAAAAGGACTATTAGTCTGATTTTCGATTACAAAGAGATGTCCAAGCGCTCCCTCGGCAAACATTGGAAACAGCGCACCCCGACAGAGCAGCGGCAGTTTACCGACCTGTTCGCAACGCTGCTGGAAAATTCATACGCCGGCAAGATCGAATCCTACAACAACGAGAAGATCCAGTACCTCAAGGAATCTGTCGATGGAAACCGTGCCGAAGTCAAGTCCAAGGTCATCACAGCCAAGCGTGACGAGTTCACACTGGACTACCGTTTGATGGAACATAACGGCAAATGGATGGTCTACGACGTTGTTATTGAAGGCGTCAGCCTAGTTTCTAATTACCGTAGCCAGTTTAACCGTATCATTACCGCTAATGGTTATGGCGAATTGGTCAAAAAACTTCAGACAAAATCCAGCGAATTGCGGGCCCCCTGATTGGATTTATTTGCTTGACATGCGCGTCAGCACTGTGATACACGACGTTTGCGGCAAGTTTCGGAAGATATGCAGGGCATGGAAGAACCTTTGGGGTTTTGCCTTTAGCGTTTTACTGCAGCAGACTCCGGAAACTTAAGGCGGTATTTCACACGTCCGGCGAACACCGGAGAAAAAAGGAGACGGTAACATGGCTAAGGGTAAGGTAAAATGGTTTAACGACACCAAGGGTTTTGGATTCATTGAGCAGGAAGGTGGCGAAGACGTTTTCGTACATTTCTCCGCAATTCAGGGCGACGGTTTCAAGTCACTGTCAGAAGGTGACGAGGTTACTTTCGACATCACCCAGGGGCCTAAAGGTCTTCAGTCTGCAAACGTTGTGAAAATCAAGTAATTTTACAGGTAATTTATTCAAAAACCCGCTGAGGATTCAGCGGGTTTTTTTGTGTCCTGATTTGGGGGACCTTGTCAGAGAAGCTCCGTTCTTCCGCTGTGTTCGTCCATGGTCCTTGATGCCGGTTTCAGCAAAGAACGTAATTGCCAGATCGCTACGTCCCAGTTCGTTCAGGGCATCCAGCACCTTTCGCCGTTCCGCCGGAAGGTGCCAGAGCAGCAGGGCCTTCTGCAAACCCTTTTCACGGTCGCTTTTAGCCACATGCAGCCTCTTTCCGCTGAACGGCTCAATGCCCGTATGATACATGCAAGTGGAAAGGGTTCCAGGCGTGGGGGTAAAATCCTGCACCTGCTCGACCTTCATGCCATATTGCTTCAGTGTCAGGGCCAACTCCAGCATGTCAGCCAAACGGCACCCCGGATGACCGGAAATTAGGTATGGCACAACATGCTGGCGCTTCCCGAGCCTCTCACTCTCTGTATAAAACTTCTTTACAAATTGCTCAAACGGCTTTTTACCCGGCTTACACATCACCGCTGTAACGCTGTCCACCAGATGTTCAGGTGCAATCTTCAGCAGGCCGCTGACATGATGGCCGATCAGCTCCATGAAATAACCTGGCTGTCGCTCCAGAAGGTCATAACGTATGCCCGAAGAAACCGCTATGTGTTTGACTGACTTCCTTGAGCGGGCATTCCTCAGCATGGCTACAGCTCTCTTATCACCTGTAAACAGATTCCCGCAGATTTGCGGGTACAGGCAACTCTGCCTTTTACACGTGTTGCGCCGGGCGTCATCGCTGCAGTACAGTCCATACATGTTTGCGGTGGGTCCGCCAATATCACTAATACTGCCCCTAAACCACGGTTTGTCTGCAAGCTCATCAATTTCCGACATGATGGATGCTTCGCTGCGTGACTGAATAGTTTTGCCCTGATGCATGGTTATGGCACAAAACGAGCAGCCGCCAAAACATCCTCGATGGCTGGTAATCGATGTTTTGATCTGTTCCCAGGCAGGAATTTGTTCGCAATAAGACGGGTGGGGAGATTTTTGAAACGGCAAGGCATACACCGCATCCATTTCAGCTTCATTCAGTGGAAATGCAGGCGGATTGCAGACCAGCATACGCTTGCCATGTCTCTGCAATATTGTACGCGCACTATATGGATTCTGCTCCTGGATTGTCAGGCGGAAGGCGTCGCAGAAACTCTCCGGAGCGGTCACAGTAGCTTCATGCGCAGGTATCTCAAGACACTCAGCCCCTGAACACATATCCGTCTGGCCATCGATGGCATAGGCGGTTCCGCGCACATCCCGGATATCAGGCAGGCATTCGCCGCGTCGCATGCGCTCGGCAACTGCAAGCAGCGGGTGTTCTCCCATGCCATAGACCAGCATGTCGGCCTTGGAATCAAACAGAATCGACCGCCGCACCTTGTCTTCCCAATAATCATAATGGGAAAAGCGTCGCAGGGATGCCTCGATACCACCAATAATGACCGGTACACCACGATATGACTCTTTCAGACGTGAGGTATAGATGATAGTTGCGCGATTTGGACGGGCCCCATGCCTATTGCCCGGAGTATAGGCATCGTCATGGCGCAGCTTGCGGGCGGGTGTATAATGGGCCACCATGGAATCCATGGCCCCGGCGGATACAGCAAAAAACAGACGCGGGCGGCCCAGTACGGTAAAAGCTTCTGCCGTCCGCCAGTCTGGCTGGGCTATGATTCCGGTCCTGAAGCCATGGGACTCAAGCCAGCGCGCCAATAGCGGCACACCGAAAGCAGGGTGATCGATATAGGCGTCACCGGTGACAAAAATAACATCCAGCTCGTTCCAGCCGCGCTGATGCATCTGCTGACGATTAACGGGCAGAAAACTCATAGGCACATCATTGCGTACAGCTTCGAACCGGAATAACTACAATTCTTCAAACTCATCTTCACCTTCGCGGTCTTCAGCAACACCCGCATCTTCCAACTCCAGATCGGCATCATCACCAGCCAGCTTTTTCAGAAAAAGCCTGTTTTCTGCAATGATTCTGACGATATCCGTCAGCAGCAGTTCCACGTTATCTGTCCCTGTCGATGACATAACGCCCCCTGCTTCAATCCAGCGCGTCGAGGTATCGTTCTGCATCCAGGGCTGCCATGCAGCCACTGCCTGCCGAGGTGATGGCCTGGCGGTAGATGCTGTCCTGAACATCTCCGGCGGCAAACACACCCGGCACGCTGGTAGCAGTGAGATTGCCGCCGCTAGCTAACCGTGTTCTGATATAGCCGTTGTCCATTTCCAGCTGCCCTTCAAATATTGAGGTGTTGGGGCTGTGCCCGATCGCAATGAAAACACCGTGTACCGCGATTTCCTTGGCATCCCCCGCCGTGCTGCGAATACGGATGCCGGTGACGCCGGCATTATCACCCAGCACCTCATCAAGCACATGGTTCCACTCAATGGTCACATTACCGGACCTGCTCTTTTCAATCAGCCTGTCGGCCATGATCTTTTCGGAGCGCAACTGATCACGGCGATGCACAACAGTCACATGGCTGGCAATATTGGCAAGATAAAGCGCCTCTTCAACAGCCGAATTACCCCCGCCAATAACCGCAACCGGCTTGCCGCGATAAAAGAAACCATCACACGTGGCACAGGCAGAAACACCCTTGCCCTTGAAAGCCTCCTCTGAGGGCAAACCCATATAGCGGGCAGACGCGCCGGTGGCAATTATCAGGGCATCACAACTGTATCGCCCCAAATCCCCCTCCAATACAAACGGACGTTTGGACAGGTCTGCAGTCTTGATCAAATCATAAACAACCTGCGTATTGAAACGCTCGGCATGCAGCCGCATGCGCTCCATCAGATCCGGCCCCATGACCCCCAGATGATCGCCCGGCCAGTTATCAACCTCGGTGGTGGTCGTCAGCTGGCCACCCGGCTGGAGGCCGGCAATCAGCACAGGATTAAGATTTGCTCTGGCCGCATATACAGCAGCCGTATATCCGGCTGGACCGGACCCCAATATGATCAGTCGGTGATGAGCAATATTCAAACTTGGCCCCCCATTGATTAAATTATCTACCTGAAAACAGAAACGGGAAGGACAGATATCCTTCCCGCAAGACCTTTTACAAGCATGTCTGGGCTACTGTTTGCTGCGCAAGCCAGCGGCAATGTTAAAATCAATGTCGATAACAATCGACAGCTTTTCCGGGTCCGGCTGACCCATTGCTTCAAAAAGGCGTTTATCAACAAATATGCTCAAATTAAGAATATCTTCACGCAGCTTTTTCGGTAGCGGGTTTTCCGGATCAGAGAGTTCAGCCTGAAAAAAGCTCCAGACCTTCTGATTAAACTTGATTGCCTCCAGCAGCTTGGTGTCCCGATCCGGGGCGTTCCAGTTTTCCTGCACCTGTTTGAGCATCAGGCCTGCTCTGGAAAGCACTGACGCCTCCAATTCCCTGCCGCTCAATGACTCTTTCTGGATGTTGGTGTAGGCATTAACAGGGTTCTGTGGCATTTTTGATAAGCTCCTCTTCGTACTGGATTAGCTTCCTGGCCGTCTTCAAAGCCTGATAAAACTTGCCATCAATAATAAACTGACTGGCCTTTGAAATCAAGGCTTTCATACTGGGAGCAGCCTCCAGCACTTCACGCACCAAGCCCCAGTATATGGGCTGAAGCTCAGTAATCTGGGCCTGGTCAATATACATTAGCTGAATCACAAAATAAATCTTGCGGCAAGGCGTGCTCGCCTCGGACTCACTGAGAATATCAACATCCCTTAAGATGGGCACATTGTTCTCGACCAGAAAGTGGCAGGTAGAATTGCCGTTCTTGACAACAGCGCCGCCCAGCACAACACGCTCATGTGGTTTCAAGGTTAGCTTTAACGGCATAATTCAACTCTGCACAAGCGCTTTTGTAATACTGTTGCTCAACTCGGACAGCTGTTCACTCGTTCTGGCAATGCTGTCAGAGGCAGCCTGTATCTGGCTGTCACTGCTGTCGCTATCCAGGGATGGCAAAACCGAACCCTTGATCTCGCCGCTCTCTGTGAACATAGAGTCCCACATCCCCTCGACCCTGGCATAAACCGGGGGGGGCGGTGGAGGCACCATCAGTCTCTCCATCTCTTTCCTGATCGAGACATAGCCCATCAAGATCTTCATTCTCTCAGGGCTGTCTGTAGAAAAGGGCGGATAATTCTTCACAATGGCCTGGGTAGCCGAGTGCATTGCATCGAGCTTGACCGAGACACTATTCAGACCCTCGTTAGTCTCACGCACACCTTTGGCAAGCTGGTTAATACGCGCATGCATCTGTTCAATGGCGCTAACCGTATCCAGGTTTTTGAATGTAGTTGAAAAGGCAATTTTAACGGAATCGCTGCTCTTGTTGGCAGCCTGCACCGCCTGTTCCGTGAGGGGTTTGTTAGCTGAAACGGAAGAAGGGGCGGCAGCCGTCTGCCCCAGCTTCTGATACATCATGGTCTGCTGCGCCTGATCCACCTTATTTGTCTGACTCACGTCCATAGGGCCTCCCATCAGTATGAATGCCTAAAACAAGTCGGGAGGACCGAAGTCCCCCCTGTTGTTTTAAGCGTGATGTCTGAATTACCGGCCCGATTAGAACAGTCTCAGTATGGACTGAGCAGCCTGAGAAGAGAGGCTCAGAGCTGTTGTGCCGAGAGACTGGCGGGTCTGCAGCATCAGCATGTTGGCGCCTTCAGCGTTCATGTCAGCCAAGGTCAGGTTGTCAGCACCAGTCTGCAATGTACTGATCATGTTATCGGTGAAGTCCTGACGAGTGGTGATGATGTTCAAGTTGTTGGCCAGATTTTTGGCTTGTGCACGCAACTGTGTAGAAGCGGATGCCAAGTGAAGCTGAGACAGCGTAATGTTACCATCCGCAGTCCAGTTAGTTGTCGGTGTATCAATTGACAAACCTGTTGCTGTTGCAGTAAAGCCCTTAACCTCAAGTTTAGAGGTGGCATCTTCGTTGAAGTTGACTGTCAGGGTGGCGCCGGTCAGCAGGTTAGTGCCGCGATACTGGGAGTCACTTGCCAGGGTGTTAATCTGGGTAATCAGCTGCTGATACTGTGTAGCAAAAGCAGCACGGTCAGTGGTGTTAGCTGTACCTAGAGCTGCAGCAGCAATACCTTTAGCAGCTTCAACCAGAGAGTTGATTGCTGAAATACCTGCGTCAGCAGCCTTGGCAGTCAGAATACCTTCTGCCATACCGTCCTTACGTACGGAGAAGTCAGATGCGCGGTTTACATGGGACTGTGCCGCAAAAAAGTTGGTCGGGTTGTCAAGCGCCGAGTTAACCTGCTTGCCTGTTGAAAGTCTTTCCTGGGTCCTGTCGATAAGTCTTGTTGTGGACTGGAGTTGGAGGAGGTTGCTCCTCATGCCTGATGTCAATGATACGTCGTTGATTGCCATGATATTTGCCCCTTTCTAGGTTGTTTGTTGGCTTTCTAGCCATGTTTGATTTAGTTATCATATCGGAGTGGTCTGTCAAGACTTTAAGCATTTTTTTCTGTTGTCAAAAATATCTTTAGTTCTTCAACCAACTCAGCTATTACCCCTTGCCATTGAAAAGGTTGCTTCTGCCTGAACAACCTGGCAGATGCATACCAATCCGACTTATCTCCGTTTAAAAGCCAGCGCCAGTCTGGATTGTACGGCAGCAGTATCCAGACCGGGACACCAAGAGCACCAGCCAGATGGGCTACAGCTGAGTCAATTGTTACCACCAAATCCAAACCGGCAATCAGAGCAGCTGAATCGATAAAATTATTCACCCTGCTGCTCATATCCACCACGACCGGTTTTAAAAGCGGTGCAGCCGGACTGAACTGCAGACTTACAAATTGTGCTTCCCCGCAATGTGCCAAAGGCTCAAACATATGTGGCGGAATAGATCGATTTCGGTCATTTTCATGAGCCGGACGCCCGGCCCACGCAATTCCGACTTTGGGGCGTTGTCCTGACTTAAGCAAGTTATTCCAGAATACAACTTCTTCGCTTTTTATATCCAGATATAATGGTGGGCAGGGGATATTACCCATTATTGCCGGCAGGCTCAGCAATGGGTTCTGGAAATCGGCAGTAACTTCTTTGCTGCCATGCACGAACACCTCTGACACACCTTTTGCCCGGGCAAGCAGTGGCGCTATGAGTTCGTCCTGGGCCTCCAGAACAACTCTGCCCCCCCTTTCAGCCAAGGCTGCAGCATATCGTACAAACTGGATTGAGTCCCCATATCCCTGCTCACACCAAATCAGTATGCTCTTGCCCTCAAGATCCTCACCAGCCCAGCACGGCAAATCGGTATATCGTAATTCTACTGCTTCACTCCTCTTGAATCTGTACTCATAATCAGGCCAACCGTTTGTAAAGTCACCAATTGAAAGTAGCGCAAGTGAGCGATTGAACCGTATCGCTGCGTCATTCGGGTCAATGGAAAGGGCTCTGTTGAAATATTGAATTGCCTCTTGCGGCAAAGCCCTTGAGCGCATAATAGCCCCCATATTGTTCAAAGCCAGGGTATTGATCGGATCGTTTTCAAGTATTTTAAGATAACAGGTTTCTGCTCCAGCGAGATCGTTCAGCCACTGCAGGGCAATGCCTTTCGAGTTCAACACAACAGCATTATCCGTCTCAAATTTTAACACAGCATCAAAACACTCCACCGCGCCTTTGTATTCTCCAAGCTCTAGCAATATTTCTCCAAGATCGGCCCGACTCTTGTGGCACATGGGCTCAACAACCAACACCTGTCGCAAGGCTTCGACCGCTCCCAGCCTGTCCTCCGCATCCAGCCGGCAGAGCGCAAGATTCTGCCAGGCCTCAACAAAGTCGGGGGCAGCTTCCACAACCTTTTCCAATTCCCTGATGGCACGCCCCGTGTCGCCCATGCGCTTAAGCGTGTTGGCCAGGTTATAACGCGCCTCCACAAAACCAGGGCGCAGAGCCAGCGCCTTTTCATAATGCAACACAGCTTCACCATAGCGTTCAAGGCGATCCAGTACCGTGCCAAGATTGCTGTGCAGGCCGGCATCAAGAGGCGATACAGCCAGCAATCGCAAGAAGCTCCTTTCCGCACCGGCATAATCGCCTTGCTCGAACAGGGCAGCTGCCTGTTCAATAGTATCAGTCGGCGCGACAGCGGAAAACGCTGCTTGGCCGGCTCCGACAAGTTTACGACCAATGGTGTGGAACTTGCTGGCTGCACCTTCCCAGGAAAGCCCCTTCATGGACTGACCGGCTGCATTGCCAAGCTGCCTGAGCAGTTGCCTGTCATTGTAGGCTTTTTCCAGCAGCACCACAGTTTCATCCACCGACGGCGCGAACCAGACACCGGCAGGTGCGCCACCAGCAACAGCCAGTACCGGTTCATAATGCGTCAGGCAGAGCGCGTTGCTTTCACTGACCACATCCATGTGTCCGGTCATGCTTGAAGCGATCACAGGACGGCCGCAGGCCATGTATTCACACATGACCATATTATTGCCCCCCTCGCAGCGGTTTGGGAACAATCCTATATCGCTGGCGGCATAGGCCTGGCGCATCTGCCGGTTGTCAAGCACAGGATAAAGCATAACCCTGTCAAGCGGTATGCCGTTTTCGCGGAGCACAAGCGGAAAAAATTCCTCGCAGGGCTGATCCCGGTAATCGAAACGTATCAGGCCGGTCTGCTCCATAGTCCTGATGGATGCAGGCCAGTGGTTGTGCCAAGCACAGGCCAGCCAGGCATCGGGATGCCGCTCCATGAAAATTCTCATGGCGGCTATGACCAGGTCATGCCCCTTGCGAAACTCGAATTTGCCGCCGGAAAAAATGATGAAGCGTCCGTCATCAGGGCGGGGCGGCACGGGAGAGAACACGGAAGGATCAATCCCCTGCAGGATCGTAGAAGTGCGATCCATACCGGCAATGCGCAGGTGGTATTCGCACCAGGAAGAACCGGCCACAATGTAGTCCCAGCGACGTGCTGCCTCCGGGATGAAACGATAGGCCACGATCTCGGACTCGAAAAAACAGTAGCCAATATTGATCCGGTCCCATTGCTCCTCAAAAGTCGGCGCAAAGTGATGACCAGCCACGCTGTGCAGCGTAACGCCGGGCAACTGCGGCAGCCTGGCGATCCCCTCAGCCAGATAGTTGCCGGCAATGCCCCAGCCGTGCGTATTTCCGGTCGGCATGGCCACTCTCATGACCAGCCGCCTTTCGGAACATAATCGGCAATGGTAAACCTGGATTCTTCCATTTCAACAGCCAGCAAGTTGCATCTCTTTTCCCATGAATCCGGCAGTTCAAGAGTATCGAACTGATCAACCACATTGATATACTGGCGGGAAAGCAGACGGGAACCGGGATTCAACCTGCGCACCAATGCCAAACCGGCCGGCGGAAGCGGCAGAGTAATGATCTCCAGGTCCGGCCTTACGGCCCTGAGGCAGGGAATGATCTTCCAGACATCACCTGTCCAGAAAACAGTATTGCGTTCGCGCGTCGCCACTCGCGGATCCACCGGCAGACTGTCATGTATAAGAATGATTGAATCCGGACCGGCAAATTGCTCCATATTTATGAAGTCCCGCAATACCTGGTCGAAATGGTGCAATCCGTCTATGAAGGCAACATCGAAATGATCCCGCCCCATCTCCGTTTTCAGATCAAGACTAGCGAAAAAATCATCACTGGTCATTTTGTACAATTGCGGATCACTTTCAGGTGAATGATAAACCAGCAGTTCAGTGGCAGCACTTGCTGGATCAATTCCCAATGCTCTGGTTGAGCGCCTGGTCAACGCCAGCGACTTGCCGGTTGCTACCCCGATTTCCAGATATACCCCTGGTGTATATCGCTCGTGAACTTCAGCCAGTAAATCGTAGTAATCACGATGCCAGAAACGTTCTGCAACCTCACAGGTAAACAATTCGTTAGCTACACTTAGGTTGTCAGGGTACTGATGCACAAGACCACTAATGATCTGTCTGGCCTGAACAATTCTGCCAGCTCTGATAAGCAAAAAGACATGCTCCATCTTGTACCTGACTGTTGGAGCCAGATCCGCTGCCTTTCCTGCCAGCTTTACAGAATCCTGTGCCAGATTTCTGCTGAAAGCATCCATTGCAGCAAGCAAAAGATGCTGCTCTGGTTTTTCAAACAGTTGCAAAGCAGCTTCATAATAACTGTCCACGTCGATACGCCAATATTTGCGATAAAAGGCCAGAATATCTCCAAATAGCCTTATAAATTCTAAAGTCTTATCCTCATCTCCTGTTTCAATTGCATAACGCAGGGCACCCGTCATGAATTGGAAGCCAGCCTGAATATTTTCATTCATATACAAATTGTACTCCCTCTGTCAATTTGACGGCATACATGTTAAGCCACAAAATCAACACAAAGACAAATAACGTGCAAGAGCCACGATCTCGAAATCCTCTGGGAACCGGTTTGAAAGCAGCTTAAGTCTTTCAGCGGCCAAGCTGCTATTTCCTTCAACCAGCAGACCTTTCACCATGCTGATCATATAGCGCTTCCAGCCGCTCTCCAACAGGTCTGGCCGCCCTGTCTGTCTGGCGATATCACGCCATTTGGCAAGGAAGTACTGACGGTTGCGCAGCAGGATCTCTCCGACCGTCTCATCCTTCCCCATGTATGGTATACTTCGCAATGCTCTGATGGTGCCGCTCCAGTGGTGTTCATACGCTGTAGTCGGGACGACATAGTTTTTCAGGCCAGCCCGGCGAATCTGCATGCCGATATCCCACTCCTCGAAATAGCAGGGGGTATAGCACTCCTCGAACCTGATACCGTGCTCATTGAACTGTCGCCTATTGACCGCGAAGAAAAAACCTGAAACCGCATCGACCTCAAGGGGAGCACTGAAGCTGCTCCTGTCGAAATAGCAATAGTCATTGCAGCGGCTGAAATCCACAAAAGAGCCCTGCGGCCCGACACAGGCCGCTAGCGGCAGGGACTTCAGCCCCTGTTCAACCGCATCGACAGCAGCTCTCTCGATGTGGACATCGGCATTAACAATAAAAACCGTATCGGCCTCGGCCATACTCAGACCAATGTTCCATCCACGGGCAACCCCCACATTCTGCTTCATGATGGCATGGCGGGTAATGCGCGGATGTCCCTTCAACTCTTCGCCGACGGAGGCACCGTTAAAAACCGCTATAACCTCCCCTTCAATGTGTGTCAGATCGTCTAACAGGGTCAAAATATTGTATTCACTGGCTGGGGAATAATCCAGCACAGGTATGACAAAACTTCTTACGGGAACTGATGGCATATCAAGCCGAACGTCGTCTATAAAGGCAGAAACCCCAGCAAGGGATCGCGTCCTCAGCTCAGCCGCCGAAAATGTATTCGGCTTGCCTCCCAGCGCCACATCCAGCAGATCTCCAACCCTGTGGTTGTAGGTGTGGGCATTGTGAACAAGCCTCTGGCCGCGCCTTGCAATCCTTTCACAAAGTGCCTCATTTTCCAGGTAGAATCGGGCAGTATCTTCCAGATTGCCGGCATGGTAGCAGGCATAATCCTCACCATCCATGAACAGCTCGTCCTGTCCGCTGTTGCGGGCCATGTCCGACAAAAGAAGGGTGCCGATAGACATAACTTCAAAGATACGCATGTTCAGGTCGTTGCGGACAGCATTATTAAAAACCATGCGGGATGATGAAAACAACCGCGCCATGTCATCCCAAAAGCAGCGCTCGTATTTCAGCCCCACCACCATAGATAGCCTTTGAAGCAGTTGTTCCCGCATGCTGCCGCTGGAAACGCCTCCCACAAAACCGGCATCAAACTGCTTTTCAACCGGCCAGCGACGATGCACCTCCGGATCACAGCCCAAGGGCAGCCAGAACGTCTTCGGATTAACCTCTCTGAACGCTGGCAGATACTCGCGCTGGGCAATGAAGGCAAAATCAAACTCCCGACACCTTTCCAGATGCCTTTCCAGGTTGAGGTGACTGTCAATCAAGTAGCAGGCAGTCGGGCAGCCCAGAG
Source organism: Deltaproteobacteria bacterium (assembly GCA_035407085.1). Lineage (GTDB taxonomy): Bacteria > Desulfobacterota > Desulfuromonadia > Geobacterales > Pseudopelobacteraceae > JBGSQR01. The sequence goes on from DAONZY010000006.1 coordinate 62,282, forward strand.
ACTGCAAGTTAAGTGGACAATGCCCGGGTACGGATTCAATCCACAGATAAATGTCGGGCTTTGGTTTATCGCTGTTGTGTCTTAATATTTCCGCCATATTAGGAGAAAAGTCGGTGACAATATCATGGCTGACCGGCGGCAGCTTCATATTCTGCAGATGCCATCGTTCAACCAACTCTTCAGGCATCGGAGGCCCCACCGTAATAGTCCGGCACATGCTTCTAAATGCACGTTCAAAATATACCGCTGTTGTAACAGGATAGCCAACATAGGAAAGCCACACGGTAATATCATTATTAATATTTGACACTATCAATATCTCCCTAACGGCATGTGAAATAATCCATGCCGACGAAAACCTGTTACTGAGTTTTGAATTAACCGCTTAGCTTCCTTCAACGTTGAGCATCACTAAAATGTCTAAGACTCTTTGGTAACACCTGAAAATCTGAATCAGTCAGCTTAATGCCATGCCAAATAAGGTGTGGCATCCCAACAACATGGATTGTACCGTCATAACCGTGAAAAATACGGCCATTCATTGGCGGAACATAAAGCGCATCCGGGCTATTATCAGGAATATTGAATCTCTGATAGTACTCATTACGTACAAAGAAAGCATTAAATTCGTTGGCGCACACAAGCTTGTAATCCTTTTTCTCTGCCAGCATAACCAAGGCAAGCAAAGAACATCCCTGATTAACCTCGAAAGATTTTTTCTGGACAAAAACCACATCATTCGGAATAGATGGATTAAATTCAATAACAACGACCTTAGGGAAAAAGTTTGTCATGCCTTCCCACACATAATAGTCATTTCCATCAATATCGATTGAAAGCAGATCAAAGTTTATTGGACAATTGTATTCACAAAGGATTTCATCAAGAGTCCCCTCACCCTTATTAAGGCGCACAAACCAGTTTATTAATACCGCGTACTTATTTGATTCGTATGTATTTTGCAAAGCGGCAAATTTTGCCTTGTTTGCTTCAATCAGATATCCAGACCATCCCATGGAGGAAATAAGGTTATAGGTATTCGAATAATGAATGCCATCCCACGCACCAAATTCCACACAGGTACTACCATGCTCAGAGATAATTTCGAAAATCTTGGCAATAATGCCATCGTCACCAGTCTGTGAAGTAACATTGTAACGATGCTGTAAAAGCCAGGCATTTTCAGGTTTTATAGATCGTGATGCGATGTATTTGATTTCGGAATTATTCATATGATGTCCTGATATTGCGGCTCCGGTTTTTTCTTGGACAGAAAAATGACTTATCAGAGGACTATATGTAAACGTTTACAAAACTCCATCAACTCCGGCTTTTTTTTTGCGTAAGTTAACACCTTTTCCATTTCTCGAGCATCTACAAGCGGCAAACCCATCATATCTGCTTCAAGCAACAAACCGGCAAACGCCTCACGCCAACTATCAAGCTCCTGCTCACTAACAACAGCATCACGTCTTTTTATCTCCTGAAACATCTCCCTGAACTCGTCAAGTTCGCAATTCAGCACCCTGTAAAGCAGTGCATGCGTGAATGCCATCAGATGTTTGTTGCTTCCGCTCAATTTGTAGCTTTTTCTAAACAAGTCTAAAGCAGTAATGGGATCAAAGCGCATTCCATTTTCATCTATCTCATCCCAGAAATACATTGCATTGTCAAAATACGAATCCGCGTCAGCATCGCTGAGTTTAAGTCCCGAGAAAAACAGATTCTGATATTTGTAAAACTCTGGCACCCGCCTGGCGGCATTACAGGGAACCACACCATGTTCATTACGATCTATGCGAAAACCATTTGCCCGCAAAAAACGTAAAAAAGCATCCTGACCAAAAATCATATCCGGGTAAAAACACCTTGGCCAATGATATGACCAACGAGTTGGTATGCTAATTAATAACAGGCCACCATCGCGCAACACACGCCTGATTTCTTCCAACGCCATCTGAGGATTGGAAAAATGTTCAAATACCTCTAATGCAACTACACAATCAAAGCTGCCATCTTGATATGGAAGATTCTCCCTGTTCAAATCACAAAGTTTAACACGCAATCCCATTCTTTGGCAGTTTCGTATGGCAGACTCGCTCACATCCGCACCAAAAACATTATTGGCATCAGCAAGCCTCGATATTATACCTCCCTCACCTCCTACACCGACCTCTAATATTTCTTTGCCTGATACATTGTTTAAGAAGGTACTGATAATCCAGTCAGCCAGCAAATGTGTTCTAGAGCTTACTGCGATACCCTCGCTCCAATAGTTGGAATAATACTCAACAGCATTGCTGCCCAGCTCTAACTCTGATTTCTTTTGGGTTGTTGTAATCAATGAATTGGCTCCTCCTGTCTCTCAACGCTTCCGCTCTAGCAGCTTAACCATTCAACAAAAACTCACTGTTAAGTGCCTGCTGACATGACAAGCCGGCGCTGGCACGATGCAAAAATGGAGCAGTATTCTTCCTGAGCAATTCCGGATTTCTGAAATAAATGGATGTGCAGTTTTTATACGGGAAAGAAGGGATCATCCCCCAGAAATCAATCCGGTAGAAGCCCGCCTCACAAAGGGTTTGTTGAGAACTGTTAAACTCGGGGTTGTCGGAATTGTCAAAAATGATAATGCCATTGGGGCGCAGACGCCCAATACTGTTGAGCGCGGCCTGGTTGCGGCAGGAACCATCGATAATGATGGCATCAAAGGAATGCTGCTGATAGGCCAAGATACATTCATGATACTCGGGGTTTTCCATGTAATAGAGCCGGACATTGGACGGGATCTGCTCCTTTACCTCTCTGTACCAGTCAAGGTTGTCTTCAATCGACACAATACTCTTGACCCGAGCACCCCACCAGCGTGTTGAATTACCGCTACCCCACTCAAAGACGCACCAATTTTCCATTGTCAAGTCGTCAAGGAAATCAATGGCCGGATAGGTATACCAGGGAATGGGCTCGTCAGCAAAATTCACCGGACGCCTTTTCTGCATGGAATTAAGCCAGCCTGATGTAGAAAGAGTGTTGGTGCCATTTACCAGCAAGGCATCAATATCGTTCCAGTGAGCTGAAAGCAGCAGAATTGCCGCCATGTTCACATGCACACCTTCCAGATCACGCTGTTCCCTGACAGCCTGTCTGATAAACTCCACGGCGCTCTCCATATCTCCCACATCCAGATACGCCTGAAGCTGTTTTCTCAACATTATCAAACCTCCACATATCCTACAAAACATGACAACTATTCGCTCATACTGCGATTCTTCACACAGTAAAACCCCCAGTAGGTATCCGGACCGGCCGGCACCTCAAAGGAGTAATCAACATCAGCGACAATTAAAAAACCACTTCTTTCTATCAGTGATTTCCAGCTCCCCTTGGTAAGGACACTGTAATGGTTGGGGTTGCGCTCATGATTACAGGCGGTCTCGGGAGCCGGCACTTCCAAATACAGAAAACCACCCGGGCGCAGCACCCGGTTGAATTCATGCAGGGTAAACAGCGGAAACACACTATGTTCTATCACATGCCGGGCCCAGAGCAGATCCTGGCTGTTGTCATCAACCGCCAGAAATGACTGGTCCATCTTCTCTACTCGGAACTCCTTGGCTCGGCAGGCAGCAATATCATCGTCACCCAAAGTCACACCCAGGTAATCCGTCCCGCAGTCACGGAAGAACTCCAGCGCCGGTCCCTGGCCGCACCCCACATCCAACACCTTCATACCAGGCTTCAACAAAAACAATTTACACAATAAATCTAGCGCCTTGGAAGTTATATCAGACTGAGTGAAACTGGGTTCCTGCGGATAAACATCTGATGCCAGGCTTTCCAGAAAACGCTCCAGCCTTGAAATATCACGCGGTATATCCACCATTCCTTCTCCTTGGTGCGGTAATGGAATACTGTCAAATCCAGCCATGTCAACATTGATCGCCTGTGTGTCGTCAGCAATAAACGGCCACGGAAAAAACGGCTTTAACAGCACAGGCAACGCTCTCTGCTTCTGAAGCAGGAGCCAATTAGCGGTAGCTCCACTGTAGCCATAGTACAGTTCCTTGAAACGCAACTGTTTCGGCAGAACATAGGCCTTGTGCTGAAACACCAGCCCCCTATTTCGTGTTTCTTCACAGTAGAAAGGATTGGCTGTCCCCAACTCCTGAGAGGTTCCACCTGGGCCCGGCCTGACCAATAGCGGAGGTTCATGAGCATCCCAGCGGCAACCGGGGGTATAGCGCCAGCTCCGCAGCCAGCCGGCGTTCAATCTGTGCTTTGATGCAGCGTCATCCTGCACCACAAGATCAGTACCGACAAAAAAATGGCAAAAATACCAAGCCGATGTCTTCTGAGGATTTTCAGCAAACAAGCGCTGCCCTTCTATCAGCTGTTCACAAGTCCAGAACTCGTCCGCATCAATCTGCCACAACAGACACTCTTCCTTGATTGATGGCAGCGGCGCATTGACCATCTCGCGCTTGCCGTCCCAAAACCTGCCCGGCTGTGGACGGTAGAGGGTGATATTTCCCGGATGCAACTCCGCCAGGCGGTCCAGATAGGCGGTAGTGCCGTCGTTGCTCAAACCGTTTTCATGCAGTGAATCAGCAATTTTACCACCGTAATGCAACGCCCAGGCCGTGTCGTGTTTCAGATCGGCCACTCCTTCGACTATATGCCAGTGCCAGCGGAACGGTAGTCGGCTCAATACATCAATATGGTAGCGGATAAACGGCTCGCCGTTCTGTACAATGGTCAGAAAATGAACTGGCAAATCGGGCATTTGCAAGTTACTCCATTCTCACATCAAAATAAATCGCCCGCGGGTTTTCAGCATAGTAGTCATTTACCCTGGTTATATCTTCCGAAGGGGAAACCACGTCATGCCATATACGGAGCGGGCCAAAGAACGAACGGTGCAATCTGGGACGAAAATTCCAGTTCAATGGCAGCACAAACGGATTAAAACCACTCATCTCAACCGCCCTTGCAAAAGCAGCCTGGTCATTGTGCTCCATGACCTTCTCAATACCGTTATCGACGTACTTAACCGAAGAATCTATTGTCCTGACAAGCCTTTCCCACATATAAAAAATCGGGCGGGCCTTGCTGGTGTAGAACAGAACGCCGGTATTGTACTCAATCATATCCTCCATCTGCCTGAGGCCTTCATAGCGCCTGGCCCAGGGGCATTCACAGATGGCACAGACTAGGCCGAACTGCTCCGCTTTTTCAAAACCGAAGTTCAGTCGCCCCATCACAACCGTATCTGCATCCAGATAGAGAGTATGTTCAAATGGGGAAATATTTGCCATGGCCGCCTTGACCAGGAACATTTCCGCAAGACCGCTTTCAC
>DAONZY010000007.1:0-43050 GCA_035407085.1 Deltaproteobacteria bacterium
AACCGAATTATCGCAATTCGCGATGGCTTCCATATCCCTTCGTTCCATTTCGGCCTGAGAGGCACACTGAAGGATATCTACAAGAGCGTGCCTGTCATCAGATGGACAGGGAACCAGGTGTAACGATCTGCTGCAAAAGAAAAAAGGCCACCGCTATCAGCCAGCGGCGGCCTTCCAGATCCTGATGCTCCAGCCCCCTGGTGCTATCTGATGCCGTACAACTGGCGGTAGATCTCCGCCGAGGCGTAGACCTTTTTCACATAGTCGCGGGTCTCCTGATAGGGGATGTTTTCAATGAATTCATCCCGGGACAATCCGTTCATGCCCTTTTTCCAGCGTTTGACCGCCGCAGCACCCGCATTGTAGGCCGCAATCGAAAAGATCACATCGCCGTCAGCCCCCTTCATCAGATCACTGAAATGCTTCGTGCCCAGCTTGATATTGTACTCGGGTATCACCAGGCGGCTGACGTCAAAACGACCCTTTTCACGGGCAGTAGCCTTGGCCGTGGCAGGCATGAGCTGCATCAGTCCGATGGCCCCGGCATGTGACCTGATGGTCGGATTAAAGGTACTTTCAGCCCTGATAAGCCCGTAAATCAATCCCTCTGACAGGCTGTTTTCGGCTGTATATTTTGACACAAGAGCGCCATAGGGCGCCGGATAGCCGGCGCTCCAGATCGGCAGATGGGCGCTATCCCACGGTACGGGCCGGTTCTTCATGAACAGTGCGATGGCGGAACCGTACTCGTCCATATCCAGGTAGAGCTTTGTCAGTCCTGGAAAATGTTCCTTTTTGTCGCCTGTTTTCTTTCGCGCCGCCGTAGCTTCATTGCGCGCTTCCGCCACCATTCCAAGCGAGGCCAGCATCCCGGCCTTTTCGAAACCGGGCGGCAGGGGTGCTTCGATATTGACAGCACGATTGGCAAGCCGTTCCAATTCAGGTTTTACCCCTCTGGACTCCCTGATCATGACGGCATAAAACCCGAACGGGTATTCCTGCAGCAGCTGGTCAAACACCGTCCCGCTATCCCTGCTGCCGGTCTTTGCCAGGGAACGTCCCAGCCAGTAGAGGGCCTTCTCCCGCTGCCCCCCATCCAGTGCAAGCTTGCGGAAGACCTCTGCTGCCCGGGCATGATCACCAGCCAGATAACGGCACCAGGCCGCACGCCAGACCGCCTTGGACAAGAGCTTTGACTGGGGAAAAACAGCCTGGAGGCGCTCATACAACGCAGCTGCCTCACCGTAGCGGCCAGACGACTTGCGCAAACCGGCCGCCTCCAGCAACGCATCGTCCGCAAATGGCTGGCGGCTGCCCTCTCCTGCCAGTTCCATGTAGGCCTTAAATGCCTGCTCATCCATATTCATGCGCCCAAAGGTGCGTGCCCTCCAGAAGCGGGCCTCGGAACTAACCGCGGGGATGCTGCCGCCAGCGGCCCGGGCCAGGTATTTCTCTGCAGCTTTCCATTTGCGCAAACGGAAATATGCCATGCCGCTTTTCAGATTGATCTGTGCCTGAACCGACGGAGTCACCTGACCTGAAGATATCATTGCCAATGTGGCCAGGGACTGTGAAAACTCATTCAGCGCATAAAGTGTGGCAGCACGCTGCAGCAGTTCGCCTGCAGAAAATGCATTCAGCCGGACAGCGGACTTTTCCAGTTCAACAATCCGGCTGGCCGCCTTACCGGCCAGGGCAGAAGCAGGATTATTCAGCCAGATACTGCGGTAAACCTGCATCGCCGTATCCTTACTGCCAAGCTGTTCGTGGGTGGCACCCAGCAGAAACAATACCTCGACCGCATCCGCACCGGCAGGGTATTTTTCGATAAACCTCTGACCGGCAGCCAAAAACGCCTTGTGATCACCGGCAGCAGCCAGACCGTCCAGCGCAAGTTTGCCGGACCGTCGCAACAGCAGGCTGTCCGGATATCGGGATGCAAGCACCGTTGCCCGTGTTGCGGCTTCAAGTGGCCGGTTCAACTTCAGCAGCGCTTCGGCCTGATACAGCAAAGCGTAATCTCCAAGTTGCGGCAACAGTTGTTCGGCCTTTTCCAGCAGCGGCAGCGCCTCGGCATGCCTGGCGGCACGGTGGGCGCTGACTGCCGCCAGAAATACGGCCTGGGGCGAATCGGGCGCCCTGCTGGCAAGCTCGAAGCTGTTAACATATGATTTTGCCCGAAAGCTTGAGGCCGCTTTCTTTGTTGAGTCATTGGAAACGGCGCAATAGGCGGCAAACGAGCACAGTGAAATACCGGCCAACACGGCGATAAAGGTCTTTGGTCTGAATCTATTCATACTGAGATAGCCTTTCCGTAAAAAAGGCCACGAGTCGCGGCTCATGGCCCATTATTCAAAACAATTTACCTGCCAGACAACAAAAAATCAAAACACACTGTCCAGCAGCATGCTAGTTGGATGACTCCAGCATGCGCCTGCCCACCCAGTGACTGGCGAACTGACAGGCGATCCGTCCACTGTTGTCGTTTTTTTGCTGCGACCAGAAAATAGCCGCCTGCCGAGCCTCATCGTCCCAGAGCGAATCACGCCCCATGCGCAAGGACAGTTTTTCGACCCACTGGCGGGCGACCACCAGATACTGTTCCTGACTGAACGGGTGAAAACCTACCCACAGACCAAAACGGCCGGAGAGGGAGATCTTCTCCTCCACCGCCTCGCCGTGATGGATCTCGTTGTTGTAGAGCATGGCACCCCGGTTGTCGGACTCATACTCCGGCAACAGGTGACGACGGTTGGAGGTAACATAGATCAGCGCGTTGTCAGGCGGGGCATACACCGAACCATCCAGAATACTCTTGAGCATCTTATAGCTGGACTCACCGCTTTCAAAGGAAACATCATCGGAAAAGATAATGAAGCGATACAGTTGTGCCCTGATCATATCCAGAATATCCGGCAGGTAGACCAGGTCGTTTTTGTCCACCTGTATGACCCGCAGACCCCGGTGACTGTACCGGTTCAGAATGGCCCGTACCAGCGAGGATTTGCCGGTGCCGCGTGTACCCCACAGCAATGCATTGTTAGCCGGCAATCCCGACAGAAACTGTAACGTATTGCTTACAACCATCTGCTTTTGACTGTCAATACCCAGCAGGTCATCCAGGTCAATGCATTCCACCCCGGTCAGCGCTTCCAGACAGCCGCTGAAGGAGTGGCGCCTCCAGTTGGCGGCACGAGCCTTGCTCCAGTCGATCGGTGGCACCGGACGGGGAAGTATCTGTTCGATCGAGTTCAGCACCCGCTTCAACTGGGCAGTCAGTTCAGGGTCAAGCATGGGATCACCTTTTTCGGCTATCGGCCTGGAAACCAGAACAAAAGCATCTTCTTACAGCTTGTGCCGTGCCAGTTCCTCCAGGTAGAACTTCTGATACAGCGCCTCCCAGTCGCGGCTCCCCTGGGCCCGGTTACGCAGCCTGGCCCGTACCGCATCATCTATCTCGCCCGCCACACGGTAAAAGGCGGTCAACGTCTGCTTGACGCTGCCCAGCGCACGCCCCTTGTCGACAAGCTCAACCTGACCATCACGGCAGAGCGCATCCAGCACCTCATGGGACAGGTTGGAAATGCGATCTTCGGTCTCACCAATGATAATCCGTCGCTCCCTGGCCAGCTTTTCCTTGACCATCTTCAGCATCTTGCGCCGGTCTATCTCCGCACCGGCCTGCCCAATGGAGGCAATCGTGCTGTCCAGCAGCTTCTCGGCGTCCTGTTCCAGCAACTGTTCACGGGAAATGTCGCTGCGAATAGCACCGGCGATAGCCGCGCCGGCATCCTTCTGATCCTTGCGCAAAATGGCCAGCCGCTGATTGACAAGGCCATCATAAACCTTGGCGGCCAGATGTTTGATTTGTTCTTCTTTAAGTCGCATGGAATTCCTTGTGGGGGCAATGGTCAGACAGAGACAGGTGCGCTGCAGAGACATACGCGTCAGAGGCCCGCCAGCAAACAGGCTCCGTGATTATTTCAGTGTTCTGACATATGCCATCAGGGCCTTCATATCCGCCTCCGGCAGTGTTCTGAAGGATGGCATGCGGCTGGACGGATTGCCGTTTTTGGGGCGGTTCAGTTTTTCAATGATCCGCTTTTCCCCAAGCCTGGAATATACGCCGGTCAGATTGGGACCGTACTGGCCACCCTTGCCGTTCACCGTATGACACATGGTACACTTCTGGCGAAAAATCTTTTCTCCGCCCGCCTCAGCCTGGGCCGCCAACGTCAGCAGTGCAAAAACAGCAAATGCAGCTATGATGATCATCATCCGTTTCATGAAAATAGCTCCCAGACCGGGTTAAAAGGTGGACACATTGTAGCCGTTCCGTCTAAAATTGCAATCCATATGTTAAATCGTCTTTATATCCACATACCGTTCTGCCAACACAAATGTCCTTACTGTGCCTTCGTCTCCCGAGCCGGGCACGAACAGCACATCGGCAACTATGTTGAAATGCTGATCACAGAGATGCAGCTTGCCTCATCATCATGCAAACCTGCCCGGCCGCTGGACTCGGCCTACTTTGGCGGCGGCACCCCCTCGCTGCTCACTCCGGCACAGGCAGAATCCATCCTGGACAGCGCCAGCATGATCTGGGGACTTTCTCCTCAAGCAGAGATCACCCTGGAAACCAATCCCGGTACTGTTACCTTTGACAAACTGGCCGGATTTCACCATTGCGGCATCAACCGTCTTTCCATCGGCGTCCAGTCATTCGACGACCTTATGCTGTCAAAACTGGGCCGGATCCACTCCGCGCAGCAGGCCCATGATGCATTCGTGGCCGCCAGAAAGGCCGGATTCGAGAACATCGGCATCGACCTGATCCACACCCTCCCCGGACAGACCATGGCCATGTGGCAAAGCGACCTGCAACAGGCCCTCTGCCTGAACCCTGAGCATATCTCGGTTTACGGTCTGACCATCGAGGATGGCACCCCCTTCGCCGAGCAATACGAAGATGAAAGCGCCCTGCCGGATGATGACGCCTCGGCCGACATGTTCGAAACCGCTGACGCCGTGCTGACTGCCGCCGGTTACACACATTACGAGATCGCCAACTATGCCCGCCCCGGCTTCCACGCCGGGCACAACAGCGGCTACTGGCAGCGCGAAGGCTACCTGGGGCTGGGTGCCGGAGCCCACTCCCTGCTGCTGGACACCCCCTACGGCACCAGATTCAGCAACACCACCGACATCGATGCCTATTGCGCCGCCATCAGTTCCGGAAAACTGCCCCGCCAAGATCTGCACCAGCTCTCCCGCCAGGATGCCATCTCGGAACACATCTTTCTGGGCCTGCGCATGGCCGACGGCATTTCATTCAGACGCTTTGAAGAGCTGTTTTGCGTCGGACTTGATGAGGTTTATAGCAAGGAAATTGAGAAACTGACGGCACAGGGACTGCTGGTGCAAAGCTGCGGCAACCTGCGCCTGAGTCTGCGTGGCATGCTGCTCTCCAACCAGGTGTTTTCTGCATTTATCTAAACAGTTTGCGCTTGCCTGCCATCATAAAGGGAATATAATTCGTTTACGTTTTTCAATTTACCCCGGATTCCGCTCGATGAAATCAAGGCTTTTGATCATACTGCTGTTTTTATCGGCTGTTCTGCCTGCCGCTGCCCTCTGCGCGGAAACGGCATTCACACAGCTTTGGAGCGGCTTTTCCACCTCATTGGCCAACCGTTCCCCACAGCAGCGCAAGAACGCCGAGCTGGCAGGGCAGATGCTGAACGGCACCATCATTCCGCCCGGCGGCACCATCAGTTTCAACGACATTGTCGGAGCCCGTGATCCAGCCAAAGGCTTTGTGGCCGCCCCCATCCTGAATGCCAGCGGTCTGCTGGATGACGTGCCGGGCGGTGGCATCTGCCAGCTGGCATCCACCATCTACAACGCCGCCCTGCTGGGCAGGCTGACGATCGTCGAGCGTCATCCCCACTCCCGCACCGTCGGCCATGTGCCACCTGGCCGCGACGCCACCATCGCCTCCTGGCGCAAGGACCTCAAACTGGCCAATCCCTTCCCGCATCCGCTGTTGATGATCATCAGCAGCAATAACGACCGGCTGACCGTTTCACTGCGTTCACCGGCTTCCAAACCGTTCCGGGTGCGTATTGTCACCAAACAGATCGCTGTTGAACCAGAAACCGTTGCATCCCGCGAACGGCAGGGACAGCCCGGTATGACCGGTTTCAGTACCCGTACCATCAGACTGGTGCATCAAAACGGCACTGAAACCAAAGAGTTCATCTCCGAAGATTACTACCCGGCTCCCAGCCGGATTCTGGCTGGCCCATGATCAGGGCTTACCGGTATATCCTGCTGTCGGTACTGGCGCTGTTGCTGTTTGCATGCACCACAGCCATGGCGGCGCCATCCGCCGGTTTCAGCCGCGATGAGTCAGCATCGCTGATCAGCTACGCAAAAGCGTGCCTCGCCAGTTCCATAAACAACAGCAAACCGCCGGCTGCACCGGAGTTTGCCCAAAGGCTCCAGCGTCCCTGTTTCGTGACCTTCTTCATCGGCAAACGGGTATTTGCCTGTTTCGGCGGCTTCACCCCCCGCAAGGCCGACCTGGCAGATGAGATCGCGGCCAATGTGACCATGGCCTTGAAAAACGACCGGCGCAGCCGGGGTATCACGGCGGATCAAATCGCAAAGGCCGGGGTGCAGATCACCTTTCCCGTTGGCCAGCCGCAGAAGGTAAGCAACTACAGCGTGATCGACCCGCAAAGCGAGGGTATGTTTGTGGAAGGGCAGAACGGCGGTGTGGCCTTTGTGCCGGGCGAGGCCAAGACAGCCAACTGGGCCTTCCGCCAGGCGCTGCGCAGATTGGGCGAGCAGGATGCGTCCAGGGTAACGGTGTACCGCTTCCGTGCAAAGGCGATTTCGACAAGGAACAACATCATTCCCTCTCCCCACCCCACTCCCACAAGGAGAGTGGGAGTAAACCACTGAGCCCTTTTAATACGCTATCCACTTATGGGGGGCTAGGAGGAGGATTTCTTTAATATGATAGTTCTGACTCAGAGAGCAAAAGAGCTTCGAAAAAACTCTACCGATGCTGAACGTTTATTGTGGAAGCATCTCAAAGCAAAACAGTTTGGTGGCTTGAAGTTTCGCAGACAGGAGCAGATTGGTTATTATATTGCGAACCTTGTTTGCTATGAGGTGTCCATTATTGTAGAGGCTGATGGTGGTCAGCATAATGAACAAAAAGAAAATGATGAAGATCGTACGCACTGGCTCAACTCTCAAGGTTTTAAGGTGCTACGTTTCTGGAATAACGAGATATTGACGAATATCGAAGGCGTACTTGAAGTAATAAGAACTGAATGCCAGCCCCCCCTCTCCCCTGCCCTCTCCCACAAGGGGAGAGGGAGTAAACCTCTGAGTCCCTTTAATCCCCCCTCCCTTTATGGGAGGGGGCTAGGGGGAGGGCAGAAGTAATTCGATGAACGCCTAACTCAAGGAGCACCTATGAAACCGATCCGTTTTTTGATCACAATGTTTGTACTGTTGCTGATGCCCACGTTGGTATTTGCCGCCAAAGGCGGTAAAGCCCGCTCAAAGGCCAAGGCCAAACCAGCCATGGTCACTGTCAGCGGCACAATCCTGTCTGCCGAAACCAACAAGCCGGTCAGCGGCGCGGCTCTGACCTATCTCAGCCGCAGCGAAAAAGGCGTTGAAACGGTTTCGGCAACAGCTGTTGCTGACAAGGATGGCCGTTTCAGCGTCAAGCTGGCGACCGGTTATTACAGCTGGCTGGCCAAAGCGGACGGATACGGTCTTTATGAAAGCGGCACATCGGTCAAAGCCAAACAGACAGAACAACTGACCGCCTACCTGCGCAAGGCCGCCCGCCTGACCGGGCGCCTGCTGGACAGCAACGGCAAACCTGTGTCCGGCATCACCATCCAGGCCAACCGCTGGCTCACGGCGGTCAGCGCGGCAGACGGCCGCTTCAGCATCAACGGCCTGGATGCCCGCGGCTATGAACCCAAACTGAAGCAACCTGGCTGGGTGCTGGAAAAGAGCTCTTATATCCACCTGTCCGCCGGACAGCAGAGAGAACTGGGGGAGCTGGCTATCCGCAGGGCAGCCAGCCTGAAAATCACTGTCAAACCCGTCAGCAATCCGGATAAACGCGCTCTGGACAGGATCGGCCTGAACATCTCCGGCAGTAGCATCTACCGTTCGACCAGGGCATCGGCACAGGGCGTGGCCAGTTTTGCCGAACTGCCTCCTGGAAGGTACAACATCAGCATATCTGATGAGCGGCTGTCCGGCACTACCCAGGAAATCATACTGTCTGAAGCTGAAAATCGGGAGGTCAGACTGAATGCTCAGATAAAACCTCCAACCATGCAGATTGAAGACTATACCGATGTGTTTATGCCAGATCGGCTTTTCAAAATCAGGGCCCATGGCCTGTGGGCGGAAAAGGCCGAGGCGGTTATCTCCAGCGTGGATGCCGATGCGCTGGCCGCTGGACGCATCGATCTGCGCAAACCGGACGAAATTCCTGTTGGCCTTCTGAAACAGATCAAAAGCTTTCCGGTGAAATTCAAGGCGGGCAGGGACAGTTATACCCGCAGCAGCCGTTTTGCCATGCCCGGCCTGGCGGCAGGCCCCTATCTGCTGGAACTGCGCGCTAAAGGTGCTAGCGCGCGCTTCGGCTTTCTGGTCACCGGACTTGGCGTGGTGGCCAAGATTTCGCCTGGCGGCACGCTGCTGTTCACCACTGACCTGGTCAGCGGGCAGACCATTAAAGGTGCCACCATCACCGCCTATCCGGAGAGGATATCCGTTACCACCGATACCCATGGCCTTGCCAGACTGGGCAGCACCAAAAACGCCCGCAAGCTCTGCGCCAGAAACGGCAGCAATCTGGCCTTCATGGAGTTGGGCTCCAGCGGGGAGCAGTCCGGCAAGTCCGTGGTCAAAGGTTACCTGTACAGCGACCGCCCCGCCTACCGGCCAGGCCAGACCGTATACTTCAAAGGCATATTGCGCCAGCGTTCGGGCGAGGGGTACAGACTGGCTGAACTGAAAACCGTGCGCGCAACCGTTACAGACAGCGGAGACAAGGCCATCTGCGAGAGTGACCTGCAGGTTTCCGCCAACGGTTCCTTCCACGGTGAATGTATTTTGCCTGCGAACACCTCACTGGGGGGGTACACCATCAATGCCTCCGGTGGAGCTGAAACCTGGCAGGGGTGGTTCAAGGTGCTGGCATACCGCAAGCCGGAGTTCGAGGTCAAACAGACACCTGACCGCCGCTTTCTGGTGGCCGGGGATACGGCCCGGGTCAAACTGGCGGCACGCTACTATTTCGGAGGCAGCGTAGCCGGAGCCAAGGTCAACTGGCGCATCTACACCCAGCCCAACTGGGCCTTGGGACAGGGCGACGAAGACAGCATGTATGACGATGAACGCCGATTCGGCGGATATTCGGATTTCATCGGCGAAGGAGAGAGCAGGCTGGACGGCAACGGCGAGGCACTGATCCTGGTCACCGCCAAAACCCACGACATGCCTTATACCTACACCATCGAGGCCGATGTGACCGATGCCTCCTCACGCCAGGTTTCGTCATCCGCCACCATCAGCGTGGTGCCATCACTGGTGGCGTTGAACGTCAAGTCCGGCACATATCTGACCAGCCCAGGCAAGGCCGTGGATGTCAGCATCAGGGCGGCAGACTGGGAAGGCGCCCCCAAAGCACTGCCAGTGACACTCTCCTTCGAGCAGCAGATCTACGAAAAGAAAAACCGCAGCTATTCCTGGAAGCCGTATGCAACTGCCGACATCCGTACCGCAGCCAACGGCAGCGCCCGCACTGCCTACCGTTTCCCCCAGTCCGGCTACTGGCGGGTAAAAGCCGGGGCCAGGGACAGCGCCGGCAGAAAATCCGAGGCCGCATCCACAGTCTGGGTCTGGAAGCAGGGTTACAATTGGGAAGGTTCATACCGCGAACTGGAGATGGAGTTTGACCGCAAGAGTTACAAACCGGGCGAGACAGCGCGCCTGATCGTGCGTTCACCTTCAGCAGGCGGCACCCTGCTGCTGACCGTGGAAGGGCGAGAGATCCTCAAACGCATCTCCCTGCCGTTGAACAGCATGGTCCAGGTGGTCGATCTGCCAGTGGAGAAAAACTATGCGCCTGTCATCCAGGTCTCGGCCGTCACGGTGGCCAAGGGGCGTTTCTTCAACCGCACCCTGCCGCTGCGGGTGGACCACCAGCCGGGCAAACTGGATGTTACCATCAAGACCGACAAACCGGTCTATGCGCCGGGCGACACGGTCAACCTAACCATTTCATCGCCAAATGCCTCCACATCGGCTACCGGAGAACTTTCACTGGCGGTGGTGGACGAGGCCATCTTTGCCGTCGCTCCGGAGCGCAAGGACGACATCTGGCAGTATTTCCTGGGCAATCGCGAACACCTGGTCAGCACATTGCACTCCTTCCCCCGTGTCTACCTGGGGGGTGCCGCCAAGGATGGCGGGGCGTTCCGTGCCAAAGAAGATGACCTAAAGGGCCTGAAGATCCGCAAGGTCTTCAAGGATACCGCCCACTGGCAGCCAATGCTGACCGTTAATCCCGACGGGACAGCCACCGCCAGCTTTACGCTGCCGGACAACCTGACCACCTGGCGGGCTACCGCTGTAGGCCACACAGCAGACAGCCGTTTCGGCACCGGCCGCCAGAAGTTCATTGCCCGCCTGGAACTGATGGCGCGGCTTGCCCCGCCCCGTTTTCTGACCGTTGGCGATGAACTGAAGATTCCGGGCATTGTCACCAGCATGACCGATGCGCCTCAGCAGGCCAAAGGGCGTTTTGAGACCGTTGGACTGACACTGCTGGGCGATACGGCCTTCAGCGGGGATCTGCCGCCGCGCGGCACCCTGCGCCGCGACATAACTGTGCGGGCTGACAAACCGGGCAACGCCACACTGCGGATGCTTGCCAGGGGCGCTGCCAGTGGAGACGCCATGGAGCTGACCCTGCCGGTATATGAGCGGGGCATCACCCGCACGGCCGGCAACGCCATGGCCGTTACTGGACAGGGGGGCAACGCCAATCTGGAACTCCCTGCCGATGCCCTGCCCGGCTCGGCAACAATGCAGATCAGCTTCAGCCCGACCATCGCCGCCAACCTGAGCCGCGCCATCGCAAAGCTGGTGGATTTTCCCTACGGTTGCGTCGAGCAGACACTTTCCCGCTTCATACCAGCGGTTCACGCCCAGGCGCTGCTGACAAAACGCTCCTGGCAGCCGGATAGCGCCACGGCCGCCAAACTACCGTTGACCATCAGTGAAGGCTTGAAACGGCTGGAGGAGATGCAGCATGAAGACGGCGGATGGGGATGGTGGAAAAACGATTCCACCACGCTGACCATGACCGCCCATGCGGTCTACGGTCTGGGATTGGCCAAGCGGGCTGGCGTGGCGGTACCGGAAGGCATGTTGAAAAATGGTATCAAGTCATTGCAGCAACAGATTAACACAGCCCAGACAAACAAGCTGGCCCAGGCCAGTCGCGCCCTGGCAGTCAATGGCGTCAGCAGCAAGCCTGTCGATGCCAGGATCGCCGCAGCTTGGAAAACCCTGCCCCGTGGCGAACAGATCGCCTTTGCCGAGGCGTTGGGCTTTAGCGGCCAGAAAAACACCCTGCGACCCCTGCTTGATGAATTGAAGCGGGAGGTGCAGAGTGAAGGCAGCACCGCCTTTATCCGAGACCGGGACGCCGATTCCTGGTGGTACGGCTGGCGCTGGGGCTCCTCGGTGATCGAGACCACTTCGGGGCTGCTGTCGCTGCTCTCCAAAGAGCAGCCTGCCGATCCGCTCAACAGCAGGCTGGCCATGTTCCTGGCCCGCCGCCAGAATGGCGGCTGGTGGCAGACCACCGCCTCATCCGCCGCAGCTGTCACCGCCCTGGCCGACTATGCTGCGGCAACCGATGAAGCCTCCGGCAGTTATGAGGCCGAACTGCTGCTGAACGACAGTAAAGTAGCTGCCTACACGGTGGAGTCCGGCGTTTTGAAATCAGGCGAGAAATCTGTCACGGTACCGGCAGCAGCGGTTAAAAACGGCGTCAACCTGCTCAGGCTGGTCAAGTCCGGCAAAGGCGCCGCCTACCTGACCGCCGAGCTGAAGTATGTCGTCCCGCCGCAGTCTGCACAATCATCGCCGGCATTGAAGCTGGAACGGACACTGTACCGTATCAGGTCCGTTAAATCCGGCGACAAATGGCGCCGGGAATACACCCCGCTGAAGGCTGGTGAAAACGTGACACCGGGCGAGGACATCGAGGTGCGATTGACTGTAGATAACAGCAAGCCGCTGGAATACATGATCATCGAAGACCGACTGCCGGCCGGATTCGAGTCTCGTGAGGCAGACCGCGACCCGCGCTTCATGGATGACAGCGGTTACTACAGCTGGTTTACGCACCGCGAGCGCCGCGACGAGAAGCTAGCCTTCTTCATCACCCGCCTGTCAGCAGGCCGCCACGAGTTTCGCCATGTTATCTTTGGGGAGCTGGCCGGCCAGTCCATTGCCCTGCCCGCTTCGGCCTGGCCCATGTACCAGCCGGAGGTGAGAGGCGAAAGCGCCCCCTGGCAGATGCAGGTGGTGCCGTAAAGCACCAAGTCGAGACAACTTGAAAACCAACTAAAAACCGTGGGGCAAACCTCACGGTTTTTTAGTTCACTCCGCATACTTATGCTTGATTATCAAAATTCAGGGTGCTATTTTGTCAAGATTAGCTTTTAACCAGGTCTCTGAAAACTTCTACTGAGAGAACCGTCTGCATTCATGCACGACACTCGCCACCCTATCCCCAAAACCATGTCCTGGTGCCTGCCCTCTGCACCTTGCACCCGGCCCTCCCAATTGCTTTTGCGACCTAAAAAAATCCAAACAAATTACGAAAAGAGAAAATGCTGTGAAATCCGATGTTCTTTCCCAATGGCTTCCCAAATCCGTTCTGTGTCTGAAAGATTATAACCGCGCCGACCTGACTGCCGACCTGACCAGCGGCATCACAGTCGGTCTTGTAGCCCTCCCGCTGGCAATGGCCTTTGGCATAGCCTCCGGCGTAACGCCACAGGCAGGTATCTACACCGCCATCATCGCCGGATTCCTGATTTCAGTACTGGGCGGCTCACGCACCCAGATCGGCGGCCCCACCGGCGCATTCGTGGTGGTAATCGCCTCGATTATCGCCAAACACGGCCTGTCCGGTCTCTTAATGGTCACCATGATGGCCGGAGTGATCCTGATCTTCCTCGGCCTCACCAAACTGGGCAATGCGGTCAAATTCATCCCGCGACCGGTTATTATCGGCTTTACCAACGGTATTGCCGTGCTGATTGCATCTACCCAGATCAAGGACTTTCTCGGCCTGCAGTCGGACAAACCGGTACCAAGCGAGTTCTTTGAACGCATGAAGTTCCTTTACGAGCACCTGAACACCACCGATTTATTCAATGTGCTTCTGGCCCTGGTATCGCTGGCAGTGATCCTGCTGCTACCGAAAGTCACCAAAAAAGTGCCCGGATCAATCGTCGCCCTGTTGGGCGCCACAGCGCTGGTAGGCATTTTCAATATCCCGGTCGAGACCATCGGCAGCAAATTCGGCGGCATCCCACAGGGACTGCCTGAACTGCATATCCCCGAATTCCGCACAGACCTGATCGTCCCGTTGCTCCCCTCGGCCCTGACAGTGGCTCTGCTGGCCGCCATCGAGAGCCTATTATCGGCAGTAGTGGCCGACTCCATGAGCGGCGACCGCCACAACTCCAACGTTGAACTGGTTGCCCAGGGTGTCGCTAACCTGACCGTGCCCATGTTTGGCGGCATTCCGGTCACCGGCGCCATCGCCCGCACGGCAACCAACATCCGCTCCGGCGCACGATCCCCCTTTTCCGGCGTGATTCACGCTGTGGTACTGCTCTGCATCATCCTGTTCGCCGCACCGCTGGCAAAGTTTATCCCGCTGGCCACGCTGGCAGCCGTACTGTTCGTAGTAGCCTATAACATGGGCGAATGGCACGAAATACCCATGATCCTCAAGCTGAACCGCAAAGAAATCTCGGTCTGGGTGATCACCTTCGCCCTGACCGTGGCCGCCGACCTGACCATCGCCGTGGAGGTTGGCATGGTACTCGCGTCCCTGTTGTATATCTATCAGGTAACCAGCACCACCGTAGTCGGCCAGCTGACCACCGAGGCCATCGACAAGGGCAAGGCCGAAGTGCTGCAGGACTATATCTTCCCCTCCTATGTTAGCGTACTGCATATTCAGGGGCCGTTACTGTTCGGCGCCGCCGAAAAACTTAACCAGCTGAGCTACAGCATCGATGACCTCAAACCGGTTGTCATACTGCGACTACGCTTCATGACCGCCATCGACGCAACCGGCATCCACGCCATCGAACAGCTCCACGAAAAACTGCATGCCACCGGCCGCAGCCTGATACTCTCCGGTCTGCGCGGTCAGCCCAAGAAATTCATCTGTAACTCGCACCTGCCGCGCGTTATCGGCCCCCGCAACATCATGCCTCACATCGGAGCAGCACTGAAACGGGCAGAGCGCATTCATGACAACTTCAACGGCATGGGTGAAGATGCAGCCGCAGGGTTAGCCCAGGCTGCGGTATAATCTTGAAATCCGAATAATGCACACAAGAGAGGAAAACATGAAAACAGCTATTTTGATCATGGCCCACGGCAGCCGTATCGCTGAAGCCAACGATGACGCCCGTGAAGTAGCCGGGATGGTGCAGGAGATTACCGGTTTCAAGATCGTGGAGGTGGCCTACCGTGAGATGCACGAGCCGAACATACAGCAGGGCATTGATAATTGTGTTGCCAAAGGTGCCGAACGGATCCTGATGATGCCCTATTTCCTCTTCATGGGCGCCCACGTACTCCATGACCTGCCGGAAGAGATCGAGCAGGCACAGAAGCGCTATCCCGGCCTTGTGATGGAGATGGGCAGCCACCTGGGTGTGCACCCCAAACTGGCAGAAATAGAAGCGGAGCGGGTCGAAGAGGCGCTGGACAGGCTGGGGTGGCGCTGACACCTTATGACATGGGACCGGCCGAATGTCCTTACAGGTTTACAAGTAGCCGCTGCTGTTGATCAGGATGAACATTCCGGATAAAACCAGGGCTGTTTTTTCTGTCATTTTACAGCGCGCGTGTGCTAATATTCCGTTTTTCCAACCCCATAAAAGGAGGCTGCCCATGCCGAAGTTCTTTGAAGGTAATCTTGATGCAAAAGGCGGCAGGTTCGGTATTATTGTCAGCCGTTTCAACAGCTTCATCAGCGAAAGGCTGCTGGAGGGCGCACTTGATGCACTGTTGCGCCATGGCGCCGATGACAGCAACATCCACGTCGCCCGCGTGCCGGGTGCCTTTGAGGTACCACTGGCCGCCAGTCGCATGGCTGCCAGCGGCAGATATGATGCCGTTATCGCCCTGGGAGCTGTTATCCGCGGCTCCACACCTCATTTCGACTACGTTTCAGCCGAGGTAACCAAAGGCATCGCCTCCGTTTCACTGAACAGCGGCATTCCGATCGCCTTCGGCGTACTGACCACAGACACCATTGAACAGGCCATTGAACGGGCCGGAACCAAGGCCGGCAACAAGGGGTTTGAAGCTGCCGTGACAGCCATTGAAACCGCTAATCTACTGAAGGTGATTGAATAATGGGAGTACGCAGGGACGCACGAGAGTTTGCACTGCAGATGCTGTACGCCATGGACTCGAACCCGCAGACAGGTCTGCGCGAGACCATGCAGATCTTCCGCGAGGAACATCCAGAGCTGTCCGATACGGCACGCGCCTTTGCCGAGCAGCTTGTTGAAGGCATTCATGGCCATCGTAGTGAACTGGATAGCGCCATCAAATCACGCTCTAAAAACTGGTCGCTGTCCAGAATGCCCAGAGTAGATCTGAACATCATGCGCATGGCGGCTTTCGAACTGATGTACAGGGAAGACATCCCCAAGAAGGTGAGCATCAACGAGGCGATCGAGATCGCCCGCAAATTCGGCGACAAGGACTCACCTGCCTTTGTCAACGGTATTCTCGACGAGATCGAGGCATGCACAAAGCAGGAACCAGCTGAAGAAGAACAATAACACACCAGAACCGCTGAGACGCAGAGCATCCAGAGATTTTAAGGCTTCAATAGCACAGTGACCGAATTATGTTTTACCGATTGATCCGCTAAACTCTGGCCCATCAGCTCCCCCGCAGTTCAAACTTGAAAACTCCCCGAATTCGAAAGGGCGCGAAAATGAGCGATATAAAAGTTGGTCTGATAGGCTTTGGCAATATTGGCGCTGGAGTGGTCAAACTACTTCAGGAAAATGCGGATGTGATCCGCAGCAAGGTCGGCACCGGTATCGTGCTGAAAAAAATCGCCGACCGAGACATCACCAGCGATCGCGGTGTCAAGGTTGATCCTGCCTGTCTGACTACCGATGTCAACGACATTTTTGATGACCCGGAAATATCCATCGTCATCGAACTGATCGGCGGCTATGAGCCGGCCAAAACCTTTGTGATGAAGGCCATCGCCAAAGGCAAACACATTGTCACCGCCAACAAGGCCCTGCTGGCGCTGCACGGCCAGGACATCTACGCAGCTGCCGCTGAAAAGCAGGTTGCGGTACAGTTCGAAGCTGCTGTAGGCGGCGGCATCCCGGTACTGACCGCAATCAAGGAAAACCTGGCCTCCAACCGTTTTGGCAGCGTTATCGGCATCATGAACGGCACCTGTAACTATATCCTGACCCGCATGACCCAGGAAGGGGCCGACTTCTCTGAAGTACTCAAGGCCGCCCAGGAACTGGGCTACGCTGAGCCGGACCCAACCTTCGACATCGAGGGCGTGGATACCGCCCACAAGCTGGCCATACTGATTTCACTCTGCTTCGGCACCCGCATCGATTTCAAGGACATTCACACCGAAGGCATCTCCTCGATCACCGGACTGGATGTCAAATATGCCAAGGATTTCGGCTATCGCATCAAACTGCTGGCCATCGGCAAACTTTCCGACGGCAAGATTGAGGCACGCGTACACCCGACCATGATTCCGCTGCACAACCCGTTGGCCGAGGTCAACGGCGTTTTCAACGCCATCCGCCTGACCGGCGACTTTGTCGGACCGGTCATGTTCTATGGTCGCGGCGCAGGGCAAAATCCGACCGCCAGCGCAATTGTGGGCGACCTGATCGGCCTGTCCCGCGGCATGGTTGCCGGCGGCAGTCGCAGCGTAGCTCCACTGGGCTTTCTGGATCAGGAAATCAGAAGCTTGCCGGTCAAACCGATCACAGAGATCATCAGCAAATACATGTTGCGCTTCAGCGCGGTGGATCAGCCCGGTGTGCTGGCCGCCATCGCAGCATCACTGGGCAATCACGGCATCAGCATTGAATCCATGATGCAGACCGCCCACCAGACCAATGACGACTCGCCGGTACCGATCGTGATCATGACCCACGAAGCCAGCGAAGGTGCTGTGCAGGCGGCATTGGCCGAAATTGACCGGCTGGACATCATCTCACACAAGACCAGCTACATCAGAATTGAGGACAATCTGGAATAAGACAGGAATAAGGCAGGGACTAGGGACCTGGGACTGGTAAAACAGTTTACCCTACCTAGCAGCCCTGCCTCACCCTGTGCATAAACACTTCGACTTTCCATGCAGGAGCAAGAAGAACATGCAAACCAAGATACTGCTTTCCGAAGATCAAATCCCCAACCAATGGTACAACATCATCCCCGATATGCCAGGTCCGCTGGCACCGGTGATCAACCCCCAGACCCTCAAACCGATCGCGCCGGAAGACATGCTGCCGATCTTTCCCATGTCCCTGATCGAGCAGGAAATGTCCAATCAGCGCTGGATTGATATCCCCGACAGGGTTCGCGAAATATACAAGATATGGAGACCGACGCCCATGTTCCGGGCCCACCGGCTGGAACAGGCCTTGGGAACTCCGGCAAAGATCTACTACAAATATGAAGGTGTCTCACCGGCTGGCTCGCACAAACCAAACTCAGCCATTCCCCAGGCCTATTACAACAAGGAAGCCGGTATCCGTCGCCTGGCCACCGAGACCGGTGCCGGACAGTGGGGAGCCTCACTTTCCCTGGCCTGTTCCATGTTCGGTCTGGAATGCACCATCTATATGGTCAAGGTGTCCTACACCCAGAAACCGTACCGCAAAAGCATGATGCAGTTGTGGGGTGCCAGCGTGATCCCCTCTCCCTCTGAATTTACCAATGCCGGCCGCAGTATCCTGGCCCATGATCCCGACAACATGGGCAGTCTGGGGATCGCCATTTCCGAGGCCGTGGAAGACGCCGCCACCCATGCCGACACCAACTATGCCCTGGGCAGTGTGCTCAACCATGTCTGCCTGCACCAGACCGTAATCGGCCAGGAAGCCCGCGAACAGATGAAGATCACCGGCGACTACCCGGATGTGGTTATCGCCTGCTGCGGCGGAGGTTCCAACTTCGCCGGTCTGGCCTTCCCGTTCATCGCTGACCGGGCCAGCGGCAAAGAAGTGCGTTGTCTGGCCGTGGAGCCAGCCTCCTGTCCAAGCCTGACCAAGGGGGTTTATGCCTTCGACTACGGCGACACAGCCAAGCTGTCGCCCATCGCCAAGATGTATACCCTGGGGCACGATTTTATGCCGCCCGGCATCCACGCCGGCGGACTGCGCTACCACGGAGAGTCGCCGTTGATCTCGCAGCTCTACCATGCCGGCCAGATCGAGGCCAAGGCCTACAAGCAGAATGCCTGTTTCGAAGGCGCAGTGCTGTTCGCCAAGCACGAAGGGATTGTACCGGCCCCGGAGTCTTCCCACGCCGTGAGGGCTGCCATTGACGAGGCGGTACTGGCCAAAGAAGAGGGTAAGGAGCGCACGATCCTGTTCGGTCTTTCCGGCCACGGCCAGCTGGACATGGGTGCCTATGATTCCTTCCTGTCCGGCAACCTTGAGGACTTCGAGTATTCCTCCGAGATGGTGCAACAGTCACTGGAGCATTTACCGAAAATCAATCTATGACTAGGGACAGGGGACTAGGGACTGGTAAAAACAACTCCTGATCCCTGTTTCCTGATCCCTGTTTCCTGGTCCCGAGCATAGCATGGTCAAAGTCAAAATCTGCGGCATCACCAACCTGGAAGATGCAATCACAGCAGTGGAAGCTGGTGCAGATGCGCTTGGCTTCGTATTTTATGCCGCATCGCCGCGCCACATCTTCCCCGAGCAGGCCGCTGACATCATCCGCGCCCTGCCTCCCTTTGTGCAGACCGTCGGCCTGTTCGTCAATGAAGCAAGCGACACCGTCAACCAGATTGCCGACCAATGCGGGCTGGATATCATCCAGCTGCACGGAGACGAATCACCGGACTACAGCCGGGCGATTCGACGCAGGGTAATCAGGGCCCTGCGCGTGAAGGATATCAGTTCCCTTGATGTGATGGACACATATGCGGTCAGCGCCTTTCTGCTGGACGCCTGGTCACCCGATGCCTACGGCGGTACCGGGCGCACCTTTAACTGGGAGATTGCCGCCCATGCATCCAAGCGGGGGAGGATTATTCTGGCTGGGGGCCTGACCCCGGAGAATGTGACCGAATCGATCAGGCTTTCCCGACCCTACGGCGTGGATGTCTCCAGCTCAGTCGAGATTGAACCGGGCAGAAAAGATGCTGCCAGGGTTCGTGAATTCATCAGGAACGTCAAGGAGATCAGATCTTGAGACTACCAGACAAACATGGCCATTTCGAAGAGTTCGGTGGCCGTTATGTACCCGAAACCCTGATGCCTGCGCTGGATGAACTGGAACAGGCCTATGCCCACTACCGCAATGACCGTGAGTTCAAGCAGGAGTTTGAATACTACCTGCGTGATTATGTGGGCCGTCCCAACCCGTTGTACTTTGCCGAACGCCTGACCCGCAAGCTGGGCGGCGCCCGGATCTACATCAAACGGGAAGACCTGAACCACACCGGCGCCCACAAGGTCAACAACACCATTGGCCAGGGCCTATTGGCAAAACGCATGGGCAAACAGCGCGTCATAGCCGAGACCGGAGCCGGCATGCACGGCGTGGCGACCGCCACCATTGCCGCCCTGTTCGGCATGCAGTGCGAGGTATTCATGGGTGAAGAAGATACCCGCCGCCAGTCCCAGAACGTCTTCCGCATGAAACTGCTCGGCGCCAAGGTCACACCGGTCACCGCCGGCACCGCCACGTTGAAGGACGCCATGAACGAGGCCATGCGCAACTGGGTCACCACCATCCGTGACACCTTCTATGTGATCGGCACCGTGGCCGGCCCCCACCCCTATCCGATGATGGTGCGCGACTTTCAGTCTGTAATCGGCAAGGAAGTCGCCCGGCAGCACAAGCAGAAGGAAGGGCGGCTGCCGGACTGCCTGTTGGCCTGTGTCGGCGGCGGCAGCAACGCTCTGGGCCTGTTTTATCCGTTTATCAACAAACCATCTGTAAGACTGGTCGGTGTGGAAGCAGCCGGTTACGGCCTGGAAAGCGGTCAGCATGCCGCGCCACTCTGCGGTGGAACACCGGGAATCCTGCACGGCAACCTGACCTATTTGCTCCAAAATCGAGACGGCCAGATCCTGCCTGCCCATTCCATCTCAGCCGGCCTGGATTATCCGGGGGTCGGGCCGGAGCATGCCTGGTTGAAAAAGACCGGCCGGGCCGAATATGTCTCCATCACCGATGATGAGGCGCTGGCCGGATTCAGGCTGCTGGCAGAGGAAGAGGGCATTATCCCGGCGCTGGAATCCTCCCACGCCATTGCCCACCTGACCAAACTGGCCCCCACCATGCCCAGGGACGCCAGCATCGTAGTCTGTCTGTCCGGCCGCGGTGACAAGGATATGCACACCGTGGCCCAGGCCATGGACATGCAATTCTGAAAACAAATCCGGTTTGGACGCTTCAATGCTACGGGCCGCCATGGGCGGTACGCATATATTTCATGTAAAGGTGAAACAATGGGATTGATTACACAGATCAAGCAGAAGGCGCACAGAAATCTCCAGACAGTGGTTCTACCCGAGAGCTATGATATGCGCATGCTGGCCGCCGCCGAAAAGGTGGCGCACCAGAAACTGGCCCGGCTAATCATGCTGGGCGATCCGGACAAAATCCGATCCGATGCCGATACCAGAGGCATATCACTGGAGGGGGTCGAACTGGTCAATCCCAGCACATCACCAAAACTGGATCAGTATGTGGCTGACTATACTGAACTGCGCAAATCGAAAGGCATGACCGAGGCAGAGGCGCGCAAACTGCTGACCGAAGCGGACAACCTCTACTTCGCCGGCATGATGGTACGCAGCGGGGATGCCGACGGAGAGGTCGCCGGTGCCACCTGTACCACCGGCAATGTGCTCAAGGCCGCCTTTCAAACCGTTGGACCGGCCAAAGGCATCAAAACCGTATCATCGTTTTTCCTGATGGTCACTCGCAACCCGCTCTTCGGGGAAAACGGGGTGGTTTTTTTCGCCGATTCAGCCGTAAACCCCAACCCGGATGCCCAGGCCCTGGCAGAAATTGCCATTGCCACTGCTGACAACTTTAAAACCTTCCTGGATGTGGAAGCGCGAGTAGCCATGCTCTCCTTCTCCACCAAAGGCAGCGCCAGCCATCCGGACTGTGACAAAGTCATCCAGGCCCTGGAGATCGCCCACCGCATGCGCCCAGACCTGCAGATCGACGGAGAACTGCAACTGGATGCGGCCCTGTTCCCTTCCGTAGCCGACCGCAAGGCACCCGACAGCAGGGTAGCCGGTCGCGCCAACGTGCTGATCTTTCCCAATCTGGACGCCGGTAACATCGGCTACAAGCTGGTGGAACGCTTTGCCGGCGCCGACGCCATCGGTCCGGTGATCCAGGGGCTGGCACGGCCGGTCAACGACCTTTCCCGCGGCTGCTCGGCTGACGACATCGTCAACGTGGTTGCCATCACCTCGGTTCAGGCCTCCTACAAGCCGGCCCAAGCCTGACCGCACTACACGCATTGACCACAAAACAACAGGCGCATCCAGCAATGGATGCGCCTGTTGTTTTGACTGCATGAATGCAAAGGCTTACTTGACCGCGCAGACCCGGTTTTTGCCGCCGTTTTTGGCCATATACAGCCCCTTGTCAGCCATGTTGACCATGGCCTGCCGGTTTTTGTGCCTGGTTGCGTCAAAACTGGAAATCCCCAGGCTGACGGTCAGCTTGATGGTGTAACTGTCCACCGTTGTCTCCAGTTCCTCCACCGCGCTGCGTATGTTTTCCGCCACGACAGCGGCATGCTCCATATCGGTTTCGGGCAGGATTACGGCAAATTCCTCACCGCCATAGCGGGCCACGTTGTCCGTAACCCGCACACTGTGCTGCAGCGTGCGGGCCAGATTGATCAGCACCAGATCGCCGACGGTATGGCCATAGGTATCATTGATATACTTGAAGTCATCCACATCCAGCAGTATCAGAGAAAAGCTCCTCTGGTAACGCTTGGCCCTCAGAAATTCATGTTCCAGGGATTCCTGGAAATAACGGTGATTGTAGATATTCGTCAATCCGTCCTTGTAGGCCATCTCCTTGTGCGTCTCATAGGCCTTGCGTAGTTCTTTGGCCAGCCGTTCGGCCTTTTCCTTGGCATGCTTCAGCTCAATTACCCGCAGCTCATAGGAGTCATACAGATTGGCCAGCTCTTCATTGGCCTCCTGCAATATCTCTGAAAACGGCTTCATTGAGTCGGGCGGTATCTCGAATGTGCCCAGAAGGTCAAGAGTACTCTTGGCCACATCTTCAATCAGCTTGTCGACCTTATTGCCGGTCAGACCAAAGGCACTATCCAGGATTGACTTGCCCAGCCGGATCTTGTCCACATCCTTGCCGCAATTGTAAAAAGAGGAAAGCGCATTGGCAACATGGATAATATCACGCTGCTGCTTGTACAGATCGGGCATGGTCTCGTTGTGATGGTAGCAGATCGGACCGTAGATATCTTCGGGCAGGTCCCAGCGTTTGAGCATCTCGTAACCCAGCTCCTGATGGTCGAATCCGAAGGCCTCCTCCTCCAGCTCGCAGAGCGTCCTTCCATCCTGCCCGCGCTGGGAGAATACCCGCAGGTATTCCTTGTGGCGGCAGGTCAAAAGCACCATGATGCCGATATCCTGCAAAAGGGCAATGATGAAGATATCGTCACCCTTGTAGCCAACCAGCCTGGCAACCATGTCCGCCGCGACCGCGGATGTGATTGCCCGCCTCCAGAACAGGTCAGGGTTGAACACATCGGTCGATTCCGGCTTGAATTCGGTTACGATCACGAAAGACAGGGCAATATTCTGCACCGACTGGGTGCCCAGCACCGAGAGGGCCTTTTCAATGTTTTTCACCGGACCGACCGGATAATAGGACGAGTTGGCCATGCGCAGCACCCGCGCCGCCAGCGCCGGGTCGGACTCGATTACACGGGCCAGTTCCTTGAAGGAAAAATCATCCTTCCTGACCGTCTCCAGGATCTTGATGGCAATCGCCGGAGGCGTAGGCAGACGGATCTTGCCGCTAAGGATATTGGTAAATGCGCTCATTCAAACCTCAATCAAAAGGGATCTGTGCATGCAGTGGCAGGGGAGTAAATTCGCAGGGAAATCAAAAATCTGTGGATCTCGCAACAGGTTCAGATCATCAGTATCCGCCCTGATAGCTGAGCGGATCAACCAGGCCGGCCTCGGCAAACCCCTTTAGCCGCAGCCGGCATGAATCGCAGCGTCCGCAGGAAAGCCCCTCCGGCGAAGGATCATAGCAGGAGTGGGTGCGACCATAATCCACACCCAGGGTCACGCCGGTCTTGATGATCGCGGCCTTGGTCAAATTTATCAAAGGGGCATGTATCCTGAAATGGCCGTCCCCCTCCACACCGGCCCTGGTGGCCAGATTGGCGGTCTTTTCAAAGGCGGCGATATATTCGGGACGGCAGTCGGGATAGCCGGAATAATCCAGGGCATTAACGCCGATGAAGATATCGAAGGCCCCCAGCACCTCGGCCCACCCCAGTGCAAAGGAAAGAAAGATGGTATTGCGGGCCGGCACATAGGTAACCGGTATATCGCTGCCCACACCATCCTTGGGCACAGCTACGTCGGCAGTCAGGGCGCTGCCCCCCATCAGGCGCAGGTCAAAATCAACCACCATATGTTCTACTGCGCCCAACGGTTTTGCGTTGTCCCGGGCCACCTTCAGTTCATGGCTGTGGCGCTGTCCATAGGAAAAACTCATGACATAAGGCTGAAACCCCTGATCCCTGGCAATCGCCAGACAGGTAGTAGAATCAAGACCGCCACTATACAGCACAACCGCCTTCTTCCCCATCCCTTAAGCGCCCCCTGTTCTGTAAAAAACCTGTTTATATTATCAGATTCACTATATGAGTAAACAGAAAACTTGCCGCAGCGCTATTGTTTCCTGCAGCCATTGCTGATACATTCCCAGCCATGGAAAACACGGTGCGCCTGCATTACGAAACCCACCCCTACCCGCACTATCCGCTGCTGGCATCGGTCAGGCGCTGCGATAGCTATGCCCTCAACCTGAGCGCCCTCTGGGCGCGTTTCAACGGCCAACTGCCGACCAAGTCCGACCAACATATCCTGATCGCCGGTTGCGGCAGCTTTGCCCCCTACCCCTTTGCTGTTGCCAACCCGGATATCCGTATCACCGCCCTTGACCTTTCAGCGGCAAACCTCAGGCGCGCCCGTTTGCACTGCCTGCTGCACGCCATCCGCAACGTCAGATTCCACCGCGGAGATCTGCTCGACCCGGCGGCCTGCCCGGGAGCCTACGGCCTGATCGATGCCTACGGCGTGATCCACCACCTGCAGGAGCCCCTGGTTGGGCTTAAAGCGCTGACTGATCGTCTGGCAGAGCATGGCATCATCCGCCTGATGGTCTACAGCCGCTACGCCCGGCAAGAAGAGGACTCCATCCGGCGCGCGTTTGCCATGCTGGGCATACGGGATGTGGCATCAGCCAGACAGCTGCTTTCCAGGGCCAGACCCGGATCACGCCTGCACAGTTTTGTGCGCAGTTCTTTCGAGATGCGCTCATCATCCGGCATGGCCGATGCCCTGCTGCACCCCTGCGTAAAAAGCTATTGCATTGACGAGCTGCTGGAACTGATGCATGGAGCCGGCCTCACACCCCTGCTGTTCGCCCATCACGGTGCGCTGGAAAATCCCGTTGAAGAGATTGCGCGGCTCCGGGAGATGGAGGCTCGCAGGGAGTCGCCCGGCAATTTTGTCGTCTTTCTGGGGCGGGACAACAGCGGCCCCTGCCGCCCGACTGAGGGCACCTGTCTACTGTTGAACCCCTGCCTGCAAGGCTGCGTCAACAGCCTTTGGCCCGGCAAAACCTCTGTGCTGCCACGCCTGGGTCATGACACCCCGCTGCTTGACCGTGGCGCCCAAAAGTTCCTGCGCCGCTTTCGGCAGCCCGTTGCACTGGACACACTGAGCGTCGGGGAACAACAGGAAGCAGCGGTTTACACCAGGGCGCTTTTTCTGCTACATTATCGCCCCTGATCAAGCTCCACCAATCCATAAACAACCTAAAGGAAACTGGCGGCACATGGCTGAACTAACCCCCATGATGAAACAATACCTGGAGATCAAATCGGGCTATCCCGATGCGATCCTCTTTTTCCGCATGGGCGATTTCTACGAAATGTTTCTGGATGATGCTCTGGTGGCGTCGCGCCTCCTGGACATCACCCTCACTTCGCGCAACAAGGGCAGCGGCGACGAGATCCCTTTCTGTGGCGTACCGTTCCATTCCGCCACTCCTTATATCGCTAAGCTGATCGAAAACGGCCTCAAGGTCGCCATCTGCGAACAGGTGGAAGACCCCAAGCAGGCCAAGGGCATTGTGCGGCGCGAGGTGATCCGAGTAGTCACCCCCGGTCTGCTGATCGAATCGGAAAGCCTGCAGCCGGACGAAAACAACTATCTGCTCTCCCTGCACCAGGGCGATGACCAGCAGTGGGGTATCGCCTGGCTGGACCTGTCCACCGGCGAATTCCGGGTAACCCAGCTTGGCACCGTTGCCGCCGCTTCAGAAGCGGTGGGCGTCAATCCACGTGAAGTGTTGTTGGCGGATGGAATTGCTCAGGACACATTGCCGCACGAAATGCGCGAACTAATCGGCGAACGCATCGTTTCCCGCACAGCGGGCTGGGTTTATGAAAAGGATTACTGCACCTCGCTGCTCTGCGGACAGTTCGGCGCCGCCTCCGCCGAGGCATTGGGAATAGAGGCCATGCCGGCCGGGCTGATTGCCGCCGGGGCCGCTCTGCATTACCTCAAGGAAAACCGCAAGTCTGCCATCCCGCACATCCGCGAGATCAAGGTCTATGAGCATAAAGAGCACCTGACGCTGGACCCGGCCACGCGCCGCAACCTGGAAATCACCGCCACCATGGCCGAAGGGCGCAAATCCGGTTCGCTGCTGGGCTGCCTGGACCGTACCGCAACCGCCATGGGTGCCCGCCGGCTCAAGCAGTGGCTCAGCTATCCGCTGGTGGGTCTGGAACCGATCCGTTGCCGCCTGGATGCGGTGGAGGAACTGCTGGAGGCAGCCTCCATCCGTGATGAGCTGCTCACTGGGCTGCGCAGCATTGCCGACCTGGAACGACTTAACAGCCGCATCGGCATGGCTTCCGCATCGGCCCGCGACCTGCGCGCCCTGCATGACTCACTGCAGCAGATCCCCCCACTGCTGGAACAGATGGCCTCGCTGCAAAGCTCCCTGCTCTGTGCGCTGGCAGCCGAAATCGACCCGCTGGACGACCTGCGCCGCCTCATCGGCAACGGCATCATCGAAAATCCGCCGTTCTCGCTGCGGGAAGGCGGCATCATCGCCCCCGGCTATCATGCAGAGCTGGACGAACTGCGTAACATCAGCAGCGAAGGTAAAGGCTTCATTGCCCGTCTGGAGGCGCAGGAGCGCGCCCGCACCGGCATTTCAACACTTAAGATCCGCTACAATCGGGTCTTCGGCTATTCCATCGAAATCACCAAAAGCAACCTGGCGTCTGTGCCGCCGGACTATATTCGCCGTCAGACCCTGGCCAACGCCGAGCGTTACATCACTGAAGAGTTGAAGAATTACGAGGAAAAGGTGTTGGGGGCGGAAGACCGCATCTGCGACATCGAATACGCGCTATTCCAGGGGATCAGGGAACAGGTGGCCGCAGAAGGGCCGCGCATCGCCCGCACGGCAGATGCCCTGGCCAGCCTGGATGTGCTCATCTCGCTGACAAGCGTGGCCGAGGAACGCAACTACTGCAAACCGCAGGTGGATGAGGACAACATCATCGACATCCGTGACGGCCGCCACCCGGTGATTGAATCCATGAAGCTGGGGGAGCGCTTTGTCCCCAACGACACCCTGCTGGACGGAGACGACAACCAGATCCTGATGATTACCGGTCCCAACATGGCCGGTAAATCTACCTATATGCGCCAGGTGGCCCTGATCGTACTGATGGCCCAGGCCGGCAGCTTCGTCCCGGCCTCTTCCGCACAAATCGGCATTAGCGATCGCATCTTCACCCGCGTCGGCGCCGGGGACAACCTGGCCCGCGGCCAGTCTACCTTCATGCTGGAGATGATGGAGGCGGCCAACATCCTGCGCAACGCCACCCCCAGGAGCCTGATCGTCATGGACGAGATCGGGCGCGGCACATCCACCTTCGACGGCGTCTCCATCGCCTGGGCGGTGGCCGAGTACATCCACGACAACCCGGCCTGCCGTTCCCGCACGCTGTTCGCTACCCATTACCACGAACTGACCGAGCTGGCCACAACCCGTGCACGCATCAAAAACTACACCGTGGCGGTCCGGGAATGGAACGATCAGGTCATCTTCCTGCGCACCATCATACCGGGCGGTGCCTCACATTCCTACGGCATCCAGGTGGCCCGGCTGACGGGCATGCCGGCCGATATTATCGACAGGGCCAAGGAGATCCTGCAAAATCTGGAAAACGGTGAGTTCGAGGAAGGCGCCCCCAGGCTGGCCAAGAGCCGCAAACCGGGGCGACAAGCGGAGACAGGCCAGTTTACCCTGTTCGAGACATCCGAGGACCTGCTGCGCCAGCGGCTGAAGAAGATCAATGTCTCCACCATCACCCCGCTGGAGGCGCTGAACCTGCTGGATGAGTTGAAACGGATGGCGTGACAGGCCATTGCTTGCACTTTGAATGAACACGCGTTTTTTGCTGCCAAAGCTCTATTCGGTTGAAGATGTGCTTGAGATGTTATAGATTCGGCTGCATAAATCCTTTTACTACCCAGGGTCCAACGACAGATGCGCAAATACCTGCTTTCCATAATTTCACTGTTGCTGATCGTACTGCTGCTGCCCATGCATGCCGACGCAGCCAAAAAGAAGAAAAAGAAGGTCCGCAAACCGGCGCCGGTCGAACAAACCGCCGCCAGCCGCCCGCTGGCTGTGTTGAACGACATGCGCCACTGGTCCAACCCGGATTACACCCGCATATCCATCGAACTGAATCATGATGTCACCTGGGAGGTACACGATCTGGTCAAGGGGGCTCCCGACCAGCCGGGAAGGGTTTATATTGACATCAACCGCTGCCGTCTCGGCAAGACCGCGCGCGACATTACCATTGGCGACGGGCTGCTGAAAGGCGCCCGGGTAGGCCAGTATCAAAAGGATGTGGTCCGGGTAGTGCTGGATACGGTCAACATCAAGGACTTCAAGGTGTTTCCCCTCTCCAACCCGGCCCGACTGATCATCGACGTGCGCGGCGAGAGACGCAGCGAGATTGCCCGGTTGGAGGAGTCACTGACCGCCAGGGTCGAACCGCTGGTTGACAAAAAGGCCGCACCGGCACAGGGGACTGCCACCACCCCACCCATCCTGGCAGCCGCCAGGCCCAAACCGGCCAAAAAACCGGTGATCACAAAGATCAGGCGAATCGTGATCGATGCAGGCCACGGCGGACACGATCCTGGAGCCGTCGGTCCCAGCGGGTTGCAGGAGAAGGACGTCGTCCTTGACATCGCGCTGAAACTGCGTGAACTGGCCAGGGAGGAACTGGGCCTGGATGTGGTCATGACCCGCTCCACCGATGTTTTCATACCGCTGGAAGAGCGCACAGCCATCGCCAACAAGGTCAATGCCGACCTGTTTGTCTCCGTGCATGCCAATGCCGCTGCCAACCGCAACGCATCTGGCATTGAGACCTATTACCTGAACCTGGCCAAAACAGAAAAATCAGCCCAACTGGCCGCCAAGGAAAACGGCACCTCGCTGGAAAAGGTCAGTGTGCTGCAGGCCATCCTGTTCGATCTGATGGCCAACTACAAGCTCAACGATTCAGCACACCTTGCAGAGGACATCCAGAAGGCGCTTTACAAGAAGGTCCGCAGTAAATATGGCGATGTCAAGAATCTGGGGGTCAAACAGGGCCCTTTCTATGTGCTGGTAGGCGCAAGCATGCCAAGCATACTGGTCGAAGTGGCCTTCCTCAGCAACAGCCAGGAGGAGGCCCGCCTGAAGAAACAATCCTATCTGGAGCTGAATGCGGAAGGAATCATGGAAGGTATCCGAACCTACATATCCAGCCAGAAATAGGCTCTGAAATAGAAAAAGGACCCCTGCCGATTGAGCAGGGGCCCTTTTCTGTGTTTGATCGTCAGTCAGCAGGCCTGTCAGTTGTTTTTCAAATCAATACACTCCCGCACCTTGCCAACCAGATCGTAAGGACTGATCGGCTTCCTGACAAAATTGGAACCGGCGTTGAATCCCTCAAAGCAGTTGGCCGAATATGCGCTCATGAACAGGACGTTCACGTCCGGCCTGATCTTGGCCATCTCCTTGTATGCCTTGACCCCGTCGAGTCTGGGCATGATCACATCCATCACCACCAGCTTGATGTCGTCGCACCTTTCCCTGAATATCTCCAGGGCATGCATGCCGTCAACGGCCTTGAACACGGTGTATCCAAACTCGCTCAGAAATTCGTCAAACATGCTCAGAATCATCTGCTCGTCGTCCACGATCAGGATCGTCTCGGCACCAAAATACTGCCTGCTGGATTCCAGGGTTTTATTGCTCATCTCGCCACTCCATGCCGGATATTGCCGAATTGATGAATAAATGCTTTCCCGAAGGGATACGTTGTTACATCTGAGCAGCAGCTCGACCTCATACAGGATCTTGGAGACCGGCACATTAAAGGCGCCTGCCAGCTGAAAGATGGTGACCAGCGTCGGTTGCTTGCGACCACACTCCAGGGCGGAAATAAAGGTGCGATCCAGCATGCTTGCAAACGCCAGTTTTTCCTGCGAGATCATCAGCTCCTTCCTGAGCTTCCTGATCACATGCCCGAACGCCTGCTCAATGGTCAAAACAGACACCTCCCGACTGATGTTGCGAGTAACTCGCTGCCCGTATTGACAGAATCATAATGCAGACCGGAGCAAAAGCAACTGCCATGGCGAATCAGTATGAAAAAAACCATAACACCAGGAGCCAGGATAATCTGCTGTCACAAGGCAACAAGCAAAAAAACGCCGACAAGACCTCAGCCCAGTTCTTCGTATTCCCGCTGCCTGAAAACCGCCCCCAGCTCTTCGGCCAGCCGGCGGCAAGCCGCAACATCCACCCCTGGTAATGTCACAGCGCTGGCGACAACCTGCGGAATATACTGGCCGGCCTGGCAGATAAAATCACAGACCCCCTGAAAACCGGCCACCCCAAAGGGGGTCTTGCAGATGCGGAGATAGGTTTCAGCGTCGGGGGCATTCAGACTGACTGAAACGCAATCAACCAGACCGGACAGTTCCGGCAGTATGTTGCGGCCATGCACCAGATTGGCCTGCCCGTCGGTATTGATCCTGATGCTGTAACCGCGTTGTTTGAGGGCTGCCGCCACCTGTTTAACCAGATCGAGCCTGATCAGGGACTCTCCATAGCCGCAGAACACAACCTCGGCTATCTCGGCAGCCGGCTGACCAATGGCCGCCATCACCTCGTCGAAATCCGGTTCACGCTGTAAAAGCAGGTTGTGGCCCTTGACCGTAAAGTCATCGAACTTGGCACAGAAGGTACAACGGTTGGAACAGCGGTTGGTGATATTCAGGTAGAGCGAGTTCCTGATCCGGTAGGCGATCTTGGCCGACTGATCCCACAGGCGAATGCCGAACAGGTCTCCGGCATTTTTGGTGGTGATACGGGCCACATCCTCCGTGGTCAGTCCTTTCAGCTCCGCCACCCTGCCGGCCGCCAAGGCGACATGGGCCGGCTCGTTGCGTTTGCCGCGGAACGGCACCGGCGTCAGATACGGGCAGTCGGTCTCCACCAGCAGGTGTTCGATGCCTGTGGCGCGAACCACATCATGCAGAGCTTGACTACCCGGATAGGTGACCGTACCGGGTATGGAGATATGGAAACCCATGGCAATCACCTCGGCCGCCATGGCCGCATCACCAGAGAAACAGTGCAGCACCCCCTGTCTGACCTTCTCCTCTCGCAGGATCGACAGAATCCTTCCATGGGCGTCCCGGTCATGGATGATCACCGGCTTGCCCAGTTCGTCGGCCAACTGCAGAAAACGGCGAAAGACCTGCTCCTGCACATCCCGAGGGGAGCGGTCACGATAGAAATCCAGTCCTATCTCGCCGATGGCAACCACCTTTTCACTCGAGAGCGCCAGCTCACGTATAGCTTTAACCACATCCTCCGTTACCTCAGCTGCGTCATGGGGGTGTACGCCTACGGCGGCATACAGTTGCGCATATTTCTCTGCCAGCGCAACCGACGCTCGGCTGGAGTCCAGATCGGTTCCAACCACCAGGATAGCCTCCACGCCAGCCTCCCTGGCACGCTCCAGCATGGCTTCAAAATCCCCTTCGTAATCCTTGTAATAGATGTGGGCATGGGTATCGATCAGGCTCTGTTTTTCATTCATGTGGGCAAGTTCCTTTATCTTCAGAAATTTTTTGTGAATTCGCGCAGCACGGAAGTGGCATAGCTGCCCCTGGGCAGACTGAACTCCAGCAGCAGATCACTGCCCGCCAAACGCCACTCCGGCTCTCCCAACGGCACTCTCATCGGGCGTCGTTCCCCGTTCAGCTTCAGTCCCCCCACCGGGCTGAAATCCTGCATGGTCATACCGGCCTCGGCAAGCACCTGCTGTTCCAGCTGAAACTGTTTGCCTTCCGGTTGTTTCATGCCCGGCCCGAACATGGGGCCACTGGGTGATATCTCCAGACTGGCCGCCCGCAGGGCCTCGGCCTGAGGGTCTTCAACAGCAAAGCAGGCGCCGTTGACGTGCTTGAAGGCCAGATCCCCCAACCAGAGCCGATCTAATTCAGACAGACGCATACTGACCGTATGGTCGAACAGGGCCGACTGGCAGGCCGACAGGTACAGCTTCATCAGCCGACGGTCGACCGCAGCAAAGGCCTTTTCCCAATTGTCAGGCCGTGACAACAGGCGCTGCAACACATCACGCTCGCTGCGGCAGTGACGGGGCATCCTGTCAAGCGACCCCCGCAAATCCCCCTGCTGATAACAGAGGATCGCTGCCTGCCAATCCGCATCTGCCACCGCAGCCGGATCGCCAATCAGCCGATCAACAGCCAGACGCCAATCCCGGCGCAGCATGGCACTGCCGATCAGGTGCGAATTACCCTGGATGCCGTAGCGCTGGTAGCCAAACCAGTTGGGTACGCCCCGTTCCCGGAGGGTTTCCATGATCGCTTCAATGGTTGATGCATGGCAGCCGCAAACACCGCGCACCACAACACGAAAACGGTTGCCCTTGAGATGGCCCAACCGCAGTTTGTTGATATGCCGGACTGCCGACAGCACAGTAAGACCAGGTAACTGCAAGCCGGTCACGGTTTCCGGACGTACGCGGGGCAGCGACAGGGTTTGAATCGTAACTCCGACGGCATCCTTCATGCCGGCATAACCGATCTCCCTTTCCGGCACGCCCGTAGCAGCAGCAATCCTGCGGACGGCCTCCAGGGTGGTCAGCCCGATTTTTTCAATGGTCAGATAAACATGTTCCCCTTCGCCGCAGGGCTGATAGGCCGGCAGCTCGGTGACCCGAAAATCATCGTTTGAATCCTTGATGGTGCCACCCGTACCGGCCAAATCTGCGGTCAGATAACCATAATTACTGCCGGGAGCGGGCATCAAACAATCCTGCCCGTCTGGCGCAACGCCTCGTAAAGCACAATACCGGCCGATGTGGAAAGATTCAGGCTGCGCACGGCACCTGACGGCATGGGAATCGTGATGGCGGTCTCGGGATTTGAGCTGATCAGATCTTCCGGCAACCCTTTGGTTTCCTTGCCGAAAACGATGAAGTCACCGGACTGAAATTCAGCCGACAGGTAGCTTTTACCGGCCTTGGTGCTCAGATAAAAAAAGCGGCTGGCCGGAAAGGAAGACATCAACTGGTCAAGACCGGACCAGAGGCGCACATCCACACTCTTCCAATAATCAAGTCCGGCCCGCTTTAACTGACGGTCATCAATGGAAAAACCCAGCGGTTCCACCAGATGCAGCACAGTGCCAGTAGCGGCACAGAGCCTGGCGATGTTGCCGGTATTGGGCGGAATCTCAGGTTCTACCAGAACGATATGAAATAAGGGTTTGCTGTTCACGACACCTTCCCACTGTTTGAAATCAGGTAAAAACAATATCCCACTCACCGCACAAAATCAACAGATGCGGAAAACAGTGTACTGCCGGCACTTGCTTTTTGCATACCGAGGTACTAGTATTCATTTTTTAAAAATCACGATCGAGGTTTTCACATGAAGGTTATCGTAACT
This sequence comes from Deltaproteobacteria bacterium, assembly GCA_035407085.1. Classification (GTDB taxonomy): domain Bacteria; phylum Desulfobacterota; class Desulfuromonadia; order Geobacterales; family Pseudopelobacteraceae; genus JBGSQR01. Next base: position 33,972 of record DAONZY010000007.1, read on the forward strand.
GACGAGGTATCACCGGAAGGGCTGGCGCTGCTCACCCAGGATCCGCGCATCCAGCTCGACGAAAGGCTTAACCTGTCCAAAGAGGAACTGCTCGCCATATTGCCGGAATATGATGTCATTATCACCCGCAGCGGTACGACCGTTGACAAGGACGTACTGGACGCTGGCAAGAGGCTCAAGATCGTTGCCCGCGCCGGGGTCGGCATCGACAATGTGGATGTGGATTACGCCAGCAGCAAGGGTGTCATTGTCGTTAACGCACCGTTCGGCAACACCAATAGCGCCGCTGAACACGCCATGGCACTGCTGCTTTCATTCTGCCGCAACATCCCGGCTGCCAACGCCAGCCTCAAGGCGGGAGAGTGGAAACGCGGCCCGTTTACCGGCTATGAACTTAAAGACAAGGTTGCCGGCGTGATCGGCCTCGGCAAGGTGGGTGGTCGCGTGGCAACGCGCCTCAAGGCATTCGAATGCGAGGTGCTGGCATGCGACCCTTATGTTTCAGTCAAGAGGGCCAATGAGCTGGGGGTCAGGCTGGTATCACTGGATGAGCTGTGCAAGCACAGCGACATTATCACCCTGCATACACCGCTCAATGATGAGACCAACGACATGATCGGCCCACGCGAATTCGGACTGATGAAAAGCGGCGTCATCATCGTTAACGCAGCCCGCGGCGGCATTGTCAACGAGCAGGCCATGCTGGACAACCTTGCTACTGGCAAGGTGACCGGTGGAGCCTTTGACGTCTGGAGCAAGGAACCTCCCAATTCGGAACTGCTCAAACAACTGATCGCCAGCAACAGAATGATTGTAACCCCGCATCTGGGAGCCAATACCTTTGAAGCCCAGGTCAACGTGGCCATCGACGTTTCCAGAGAGATCATCAACTATCTGGATGATCAGCCGATGGGCAACGCGGTAAACATTCCGCGCTTCGACCTGGAGCTGATGGATCAGATGCGTCCCTACCTCGGACTAATGCGCGTGATCTGCGAGTTCGGCAGCCAGTTGATGGACAGAAATATCGAAAAAGTGACCTTCGGATACGGCGGCAACATCGCCCACTACGACTGCACACCCATCACCGTTACCGGCCTCTGCGCACTGCTCAACCACAAACTCGACCAGGATGTCAACATGGTCAACGCCACCCTGATCGCTGAACAGCTCGGCATGACTGTCGAAGAGGATAAAAACGCACGGATTGATGCTTATTCCAATGCGCTGACCCTGACCATCGAGGCTGGCGGTTCAAGGCGCAGGGTGGCAGGCACCCTCTTTGAAGGTGCGCCCCGCATAGTGCAGCTGCGTAATTTCGCCGTTGACTTCACACCGGAAGAACATATGCTGCTGCTGCATTACGCAGACAGACCAGGCATGATCGGCAGGATTGGCACCATCATGGGCGCCCATGACATCAATATCGCCTCCATGAATCTGGGCCGGAGCGAAAAACGGGGCGAGGCCATGGTTATCCTGACCCTGGATTCGGCCGTACCAGCCGATGTGGTTGAAGAGATCCGGAGCGCCACCGAAGCCAGCTTTATCAAACCACTGCACATGCGCACCAGCAGCGCATCGTGCTGCCCTGGCAAATAGAGAGGACAGCCGCAGACCATGCATTTTCCGTCCATTGACCCGGTCTTTTTGCGTCTGGGACCAATCCAGTTCCGCTGGTACGGCCTGATGTACATGATTGCCTTTGTGGTCAGTTTCTTCTTTCTGCGGGCCGAAGCCCGCAGAAAGAAACTGCCGCTCAGCACGGACGACATTGCCGATCTGCTCTTTTACGGCGCTGGCGGTGTTATCCTGGGCGGCAGGATTGGCTATGTCCTGTTCTACGACCTGGCCAATTATCTGGATCACCCCCTCCAGATACTGGCTATCTGGCAGGGCGGCATGTCGTTCCATGGCGGCATGCTGGGGGTCATAACCGCCTTCCACATCTATTCACGCAAAAAACAGCTCCCTTTCTTCGCGCTCAACGACATGGTGGCTCAATGCGCACCCATCGGGCTTGGTCTGGGCAGAATCGGGAATTTCATCAATGGTGAGTTGTACGGTCGGGTAACAGATCTGCCGTGGGGTATTGTGTTTCCAGGTGCGGGGCCCCTGCCCCGTCACCCGTCACAACTCTATGAGTGTCTGCTGGAAGGGGTGCTGCTGTTTTTCATTGTCCGTTTTGCAGCACGGCGCATTCCTGTGGACGGCATCGCCACTTGGACCGCTTGCGCCGGTTATGGCCTGTTCCGTTTTATCGTGGAGTTTGTCCGTCAGCCGGATCCCCAGATCGGCTTCATTATGCAGTTTTTCTCCATGGGACAGATGCTCAGTCTGCCCATGTTCCTGCTTGGCAGCCTGATGGTATTAAGGCTTTCCCGCCGCAATCCCTGATCAATCTCCGGTGTGGGCAGCCACGAACACATCGACCAGCTGCGAGTCAAACTGGATCCCCTTGTAGCGGATCAGCTCTTCCATCGCCTCTTTCTGGGAAAGCGCCCGGCGGTAGGGACGATCCGACGTCATGGCATCAAAGGCATCTGCAACCGCGATAATCCTGGCAATCAACGGTATTTCATCACCAGCAAGGCTGTCCGGGTAACCCGATCCGTCATATTTCTCATGATGGCTGCGCACACCGGGCACCACAGCACGATGTGACCTGATATGGCTCAGTATCTCCGCTCCATATTCGGAGTGTTGGCACATGGCAACAAACTCCTGATTATCCAGCCGTCCATTTTTCTGAAGCACACTGTCAGAAACCCCGATCTTGCCGATATCATGCAGTATGGAGGCCAGCCAGAGTGACTCCATCGTCTTTTCATCCAGCCCCAGTCGCGAACCAATCTCAAGGCAATAGCGGCTAACCCGCTGGGTATGACCGCCAGTATAGGCATCCCTTTTTTCCAGCGCTTCGACAAACGCCATGCTGACGCCGTAGAAACTGTCTCGCAGCAATTCGAAAAGCCGGGCGTTCTCAATGGCAGGCGCCACCTGGTGCGCCAGTGATGTGAGCAAGTCACGATCATCTTCAGAGAAAACACCGTTGCGCTTGTTGATTGCCTCCAGTACCCCGATGACCTGATCGTCGACACACACGGGTACCGCCACAACACTGCGGGTTTCATAGGACGTAACCAGGTCGGCATGGCGGAAAAACCTTGGATCTTGCTGGGCATCATCAATAATTACAGACTGATTATGCTCTGCTACCCACCCGGCAATGCCCTGGCCGATACCCAGTCGAATCTCATTCAGCCGTTCACTATGCGAGCCCGAGACAACTTCAAAAAACAGCTCCCTGCTTTCAATGTCTACCAACAGCAGACTGCCAGCATCGGCATCCAGCAGACGCGTGGCAGCTTCAATGGCGCGCTGCCGGATCTGGGTTGTCTTAAGTGACGCATTGATCAGCGCGGAAAACTCCATCAGCATGTGAAGCTTCTGAAAATTGCCGGACTCTCTGGACATGGGGCTAGCACCTCTCGGCGGGCAAATCATCATGCCCTGAAAAAGTATTGTGGAGCAATCTTCATAGCTATATATCACGATTACAGGTGACAGACAAACTGACTCACAGCATTAAATCGGCTGGCCTTGAGCTTTCCAGAGGCTGCGCTAATATCATAACAACAGATCATCAGCACTATAAAACATGGCGACATGCCAGAATAGAAACCGCCAGGAGATCATGACCATGAAAATCAGGTTTTGTGAACATAACCGGGGTAAAGGTGAAACATACAGACAACTGAAGCAGGAATTTCCGCATATCAGCATCAAAGTCAAAAGCTGCATCAAAAAATGTTCCAGCTGTGATGACAGACCAATGGCAATAATTGACAAGGAGAAGGTTACAGCCAGGGATGGCAAGGCACTTTACCAGAAGTTGAAGCAGAGGATCGAAGAGAACAACGCATGAAAAAATCCCGACAGGGCCAGGAGAGAGAACCCTGCCGGGCACAACCGCAGTTATGTGGCTACGGAAGGTAGTATTCCAGGAGACTCCAGGTAAATGCACAAGAGATGCCAAAACAAAACTAAGCACAACACTACGATTTCATTACAAACCAATATTAAATTCCAATCAAATGGCTATAACCAAGGTAATACATGGCAAGCATAAACAGAGGCCACGACACAAAAATCTTGACATATCCATATGGTCAGACAACAGGCTGTAACCAGTGTATAAATATGGCCGTCAATCAAACAGTGCGTAAAAATGCAGAAAGGGCACCCGGATAATCCGGATGCCCTTTCATATTGGTGCGGTGGAATGGATTTGAACCATCACGAGGTTGCCCCCGCCAGCCCCTCAAGCTGGTGCGTCTACCAATTCCGCCACCACCGCATGGAATGCTGTTTCTGCTTAAGCGATATGCCGCTCAAGCGAGTTTTTTTGTATATCATGTGCCAGACAGGATATCAAGCTAAAATTATTTGTTTGCCTTTGCCGGTGCCTGCTGACCAGCCGGTTGTTTATCCGCTGCCGGTTGTGCTGACTTTTCCTGGGCAGTTGCTGCAGGACGACCCGACTTGTCCGACATGATTGAGGATGAAGAGGGCAGTCCAGACACATATGCCAACAACAGTGACGTCAGCATAAAAATAACAGCTGCAGACGTCGTAACCTTGGTCAGAACATTAGAGCCGCCGCTGGCGCCAAATACAGACTGGCTGCCGCTGCTGCCAAAAGAGGCGCCCATTTCAGCACCCTTGCCAGATTGCAGCAAGACAACACCAATCAGAATAAAACTGACAATAATATGTAGTATGGTAAGAAAAATAGTCATTCAGATACCCCTGCCTTAGATGGATCAAAATTCTTACCACATGGCCGGCTGTTTTGTAAAGGGCTAATCAGGCCAACAACAGCAAACCGGGCAGATGTCAGGCAGCGTAGTTTACTATGTCAGCAAATGAGGCTGCCTTCAGGCTGGCACCGCCGACCAGCGCGCCGTCAATATCATCCTGCGACATGAGTCCCTTGATATTCTCCGGCTTGACACTGCCGCCATAGAGTATGCGCAGCCCACCGGCAACATCAGCGCCATAAAGCCTGGACACGAGGTTACGTATAAAGGCATGCACCTCCTGAGCCTGCTCTTCACTGGCCGTCTTGCCGGTTCCAATCGCCCAGACCGGCTCATAGGCCACAATCACACGTGAAAGGACATCGGCAGCCAGACCATCCAAAGCCCCGGCAACTTGGCGTTCAATCACCTTGAAGGTTGTGCCGCCTTCCCGTTCCGCAAGTGTCTCACCCACACAGACGATGGCAACCAGATCACCAGCCAGCGCTGCCTTGACCTTACGGTTTACTGTTGCATCGGTTTCCCCGAAAAATTGACGACGCTCGGAATGGCCAATAATCACATGACTGCAGCCCGCATCTTTGAGCAGTTCTGGTGAGACCTCACCGGTAAAAGCCCCTTCACTTTCCCAGTAACAGTCCTGGGCCGACAGATTAATGTTAGAGCCGACCAGCATGCCAGCCGCCTTGCTAAGCGCCGTGAATACCGGGGCAACTACGATTTCCACCGCCGTATTGCCGGACACCAGGGGTTTCAGCTCACCAAGCATCGCAACGGCTTCCGGAATTGTTTTAAACAGCTTCCAGTTTCCTGCTATTACAGGCTTACGCATACTCCCTCCTATTTTTTGCATTTGACGTCAAGCGCCTTGACGCCGGGCAGCACCTTGCCCTCAAGCAGCTCCAGAAATGCACCGCCTCCGGTGGAGATGTAGCTGACCTTGTTCTCCACCCCTGCGCAACGTACAGCCGAATCGGTATCGCCGCCGCCGATAATGGTTGTGGCAAATGCATTACCAACCGCTTCGGCCACGGCAAAGGTACCGCGGGAGAAGGCATCCATCTCGAATACGCCCATGGGGCCGTTCCAGATGACGGTCTTGGCATCACGCAGGGATTCTGCAAACAGGGCTGCCGACGCCGGTCCGATATCCAGAGCCATCCACCCCTCCGGTATCTCCTGCACGGTTGTAACAAAATTGGTGGCCTTGGCGTCAAAGGAGTCGGCAACGACGCAATCCACTGGCAGATAGAATTTGACGTTGCTCTTCCTGGCCTTGTCCATGATCTTCTTGGCCACCGGGATCAGTTCATCCTCCACCAGCGATTTGCCAACCGCATAGCCCATGGCCTTGAGAAAGGTAAAGGCCATGCCGCCGCCGATCACAACCTTATCCACCTTGTTGACCAGTTGCTGCAGCACCTCCAGCTTACCCGAGACCTTGGCGCCGCCCAGGATGGCCACCAGCGGCCGCACCGGGTTGCTCATAGCCTTGTCAAAATAGGTCAGCTCGTCACGCATCAGAAAACCGGCAGCAACGACAGGAATCACATGGGTAATCGCCTCCACTGAGGCATGCGCCCTGTGGGACACGGCAAAGGCATCGTTCACAAACACCTCGCAGCCGTTAGCCAGCTTGCGGGCAAACTCCGCATCATTGGCCTCTTCGCCGGGATAAAAGCGCACGTTTTCAAGCATCAACATGTCACCGGCCTTCATGGCAGCGATCAGGCTGTCGACCTCCGACCCGAAACAATCCGGCGCCTGGGTCACTTTCTTACCCATCAGTTCACCAAGACGTCTGGCAGCAGGCGCCATGCTGTACTTTGCTTTCTTTTCACCCTTGGGCCGCCCCAGGTGGGAGGCAATCACGACCTTTGCACCCTGCTCCACCAGATATTTGATTGTGGGGAGTGCACCAACAATGCGGGTATCTTCAGTAATATTGCCCTGATCGTCCTGAGGGACATTGAAGTCAACCCGTATAAAAACCTTTTTGCCTGCAAGATTATCAATTTGATCAATAAAACGTACTGGCATGACGCCTCCCTTGCGATTAGCTTGCCTGACAAAAAAAGGGGGGGATACGTTCCCCCCTTCCTTCATAAGCCATGTTCAGAATTTTACTGTTTATCCTGGATCATCTTGAGCAGACTGACGACACGGTTGGAGAAACCGGACTCGTTGTCGTACCAGGAGATGACCTTGACCATATTATCACCGATCACCTTGGTGCAGGAAGCGTCAACGATCGAAGAGAGGATGTTGCCATTATAATCAATTGACACCAGCGGTTCTTCACAGAAACCGAGGACACCCTTCAGAGCGCCCCTGGATGCCTTTTTCAGCGCAGCGTTAACCTTGGCAGCATCGGTCTTCTTCTTCAGGGTAGCAACCAGGTCGACTACGGAAACGTTGGGGGTCGGCACACGGATGGCCATGCCGTCCAGCTTGCCCTTAAGTTCGGGGAGAACCAGGGAAACCGCCTTGGCAGCGCCGGTAGTTGTTGGAATCATTGACAGGGCCGCAGCACGGGCGCGTCGAAGATCCTTGTGGGGCAGGTCAAGGATATTCTGGTCATTGGTATAGGAATGAACCGTGGTCACAAGCCCCTTTTCAATACCAAAAGCATCGTTGAGCACCTTTGCGACCGGGGCCAGACAGTTGGTTGTACAGGAAGCATTGGAAATGATGTTGTGTTTTTTGGGATCATAGAGGTGATCGTTAACGCCCATGACGATAGTGATATCCTCATCGGTTGCGGGCGCTGAGATAACAACCTTCTTTGCACCAGCCTGAATGTGAAGGGCAGCCTTGTCTCGGGCGGTGAACAGACCAGTGGACTCAAGCACCACATCGATCTTTTCCTGCTTCCACGGAAGCTCGGCCGGATTCCTGACAGCAAAGATCTTGACCTTCTTATTGTTCACAATCAGGCTGTCGGCGGTATGCTCAACCTTGCCGGAAAACTGGCCATGAACCGAATCGTACTTCAGCAAGTGTGCCAGAGTCGCAGCATCGGTAAGGTCATTGATCGCCACAATCTCAATGTTCTTGTCCTTGATAGCCGCTCTGAAAACCATCCTGCCAATTCTGCCGAAACCATTGATAGCGATGCGCAATGCCATGAACTGCCTCCTGATGTAGTAAATTTGCTCATTAATCAAAAGCACATATTTGCAAATAATAGAACATCCTGACGAATCGTCAACAGATAATTTGCGGTTATTCACACACGATATCAGAAAACAAGCCTGCTCAAAGCTGTTCAGAATTACAAAAATTTGTTCATTTTTCAGGCTTCCATGCTATAGTTCCGAAGTCAAAATCATATTGTTTTTTCAAGGCAGTTTTTGGTCAACACCGTACCCTTTTTTTCAAACCAACACGCGTAATGAAAGGAACCGAACAATGGCAAAAACAAGCCCGCAGGAAACAGTAAAAAGAGGTCGTAAAGCCACTACCCAGCCGCGCCCCCGCAAAACCGGCCGCAAGGCAACCAAGGAAACGACTGTAACAGAGGCAGCTCCCAACAGCTTCAATGACATGAGTCCTGAAGAACTGGTAATTGCAAACTTCGCGACACTTACCAATGTACTGGAAACTCTCGGCAAAACACTGGACACGCTTGTGCAGAAAACCGAGGGCATGGCACATCACATCATTGCAACCGAAGAGGTGTTGGCCGAACTGGTAGCCACCAATGGCATTGATCTGGCTAGGGTAAACCAGCGCATCCGCGCCAAAATAGGTTCCGGCACAGGCAGGCAGGTGGATTCAAGCAAAACCATTGATATCGCCGCCGGCATTGCATCGCCCGCAGGGCGCCGACGCAAAATATAAACACATCAACAAAGAGGTTTTTGTTCAATTATGATCGTATTTCAGGAAGGTTTCACAGCCAGCGCAGTAATCTTTGATTTCGATGGAGTCATTGTAGACACCGAGCCGCTGCATTACGCTGCCTTTCAGCGTATTCTCGAACCACTTGGTCTCGGTTTTTCGTGGGATCAGTACATTGAAACCTACATGGGTTTCGATGACCGTGACGCATTTCTGGAAGCTTTCCGGACCGAAGGGCAGACCTTGCTCCCCCAGGAACTGGCCCGACTGGTAGATGCCAAGGCAATCATTTTTCAAGAGGTCATCCGGGACGGCATCAAGGCCTATCCCGGCGTAATTGAGCTGATCACTGACCTGCGCGCCGCCGGATTGCCGCTGGCGATCTGCAGCGGCGCGCTGCTTTCAGACATCAC
>DAONZY010000007.1:43150-65196 GCA_035407085.1 Deltaproteobacteria bacterium
AAAAAACTGATATATTTCAAACCAGTCTAGAGCAACATTCATTACTATTTGACGTGTACTCAAGTTTTATGTAATTTTTATTATTTCGTTTGAACATAGAGATAGCCAAAACTGATCGTGAGTTCCATGACAACCATAATTAATCTGTCCAGAAGCGTAAACGGTATTAATGATCACATCTGTGATCTTCTGGCAAAAGAAATGGCAGCGGACAGCAAATCGGTCAATTACATAAAAACGCGTGATCTGAAAATCGATTTTTGCACTAACTGCAGACTTTGCATGAAAGATCCCGGCAACAACCTTGGACGCTGCCATATCCATGACGATATGGACTATGTCATCAACGCACTGCTGAAATCAAAATGTGTCGTGGTTTCAGCGCCGATTAACTGTTATGACCTGCCTTCCATCATCAGGGTGATGCTTGAGCGGATGGGGGGATTCTGCTACTGGAGCGACGAGATGTATGCCCCCAAGGTCAGGGATGTGGGCAGAAGCATGCTGGGCATACTGATCACCACCAGCGCCATGCCTGGCATCATGGTACCGTTCACCACGAATTCGCGGAAGAGCTTCAAATTATTCGCCAAGCCCCTGGGCATCAAACGGATTCACTACTGTCATCTGGGCTTTAAAGGCAGAAAGATTGACATGCGTTTGAACCCCGGAGACATGAATAAAGTAAAATCAATTGCCAAAAGGATTTGCAACCATCAGGGGCAGTCAATCGCGACAGCATAACGCCATCACCATTGATGTGGAAGACTGGTATCACATCTGCGGACTTGACAGAGAACCGGTCATTCATCCCACGATGTTTCGCGTCCACCGAAACATACGGAGAATCCTGGATCTGCTGTCCGGCTTCAATATCCGGGCAACCTTTTTCATGCTAGGCTGTATTGCAGAATCTGACCCAGAACTGGCAAAAATCATCACTGACGGCGGGCATGAAATCGCCTCGCACGGATACTCTCACCGGCTTGTATTTGAGCTGTCGCCCGCAGAGTTCCGATCTGAAATCAGGCGCACTTCCGAATTGCTTGAATCGCAGACCGGTCAGCGTCCGATCGGGTTCAGGGCGCCACGCTGGTCGCTGAACATGAATACCACGCCCTGGGCTTTCCATATCCTGGCCGAAGAGGGTTACCTGTACGATTCAAGCCTGAACCCTCTGCCAGGCGTGGGTAACACCAAGGGATCCCGCGCACCGTTCAGGCTGCACACAGAATGCGGCGACTTGATGGAACTGCCGCCCCTGGTGGCACACACCCCGCTGACCAATCTGCCGGTCGGTGGTGGATGGGGATTAAGGCTGTTCCCGGCAAGCATGATCTGCAACGCAGTCGACAAGTACAACGCCCTTTCCTGGCCGGCGGTTTTATTTGTCCATCCGCGCGAAGTCGATCCGGAGGGACCCCGGCTGGATTTGTCACCCCTGAAGGGCTTTGCCGCCTATGGCACCCGTAAGGACGTCACTCCAAGATTAAAACGGTTGTTTGCACGTTTCAGCTTTACTACTATGAAAGAACTGGCTGCCACATGTCAGAGTGCATACTGATCCCTGCATACAATGCCGCAAAGACGCTCAGGGACGTGGCGACAGAATGCTGCGAACTGGGTCTGCCGGTTGTAGTGGTAAATGATGGTTCCAGGGATGGAACACGAGGCGTTCTGGAAGGGCTGGCTGTTACAATTCTGGACCACCCGGCAAACCTGGGCAAGGGACGCGCCTTGAAAACCGGATTTGAATGGGCCGCCAGCCATGGATTTGACGGTGTTGTAACTGTGGATGCCGACGGACAGCACGATGTTTCAGCTATCCCCGATCTGATAAGAGCCGCCAGACAAACCGGAGCAGCAATCACAATCGCTTCCCGTTTCACACAGTTCGAGGAGATGGCCGGACTGCGCAAGTTCTGGAACAGATTCGGCGTCTGGTGCATGCGCAAACGAACCGGTTTCGAGATTACCGACAGCCAGTCCGGTTTCCGTCATTACTCGGTTGCCTCACTGAACAGGCTGCGGATGGATGCAGACGGGTACAACCTGGAGATGGAGATTCTGATGAAGGTCTGGAAGCAGGGCGGCACCATCGCTTCAATCCCCCTGGCAGCCAGGGTGGCTGACGGCAGGGCCACCAGTCATTTCCGTCCGGTGCGTGACACATGGAACATATGCATGACCTTTCTGCGACACATGTAAACAAGGAAGTCAAACGACATGATTGAATCACTCAAAAACTACACCAAGGAAAAAGCCCTTTCCTACCTGCTATCTCTGGCCACCAACGCATCGGATGAGAATCTGATTCGCATGACCCATCTGATGGAGCTGATTCCCAAAAAGGATTACTACAAGGATCGCATCCGCTGGATCCGCAACCTGATCAAGGACAAGCACCCCAGCATAGAGTTTCCCCGCCGCATTCTGCGCGATCTGCATCCCAACCAGCGTGACAAATGGATCACCAATCTGGCCCTGAACCACTTGCTGAACGGCACAAACAAACGCAAGGAATGGGCCGACATGAACGGTTTCTACCCGCCATCCACAGTTGTCATCAGCCCGACCATGCGCTGCAACCTGAACTGCTACGGCTGTTACGCCGGAGACTACAAAAAATCACTGGAACTTTCGCTGGACGAAATCGACTCCGTACTCAACCAGATGAAGGAGATGGGGGTCTACTTCGCCGTGATTTCCGGCGGAGAGCCGTTCTACATGGACGGCATCTTTGAAATATTCAAAAAGCACTCCGACATGGCCTTCCTGGTCTTTACACACGGAGGGCTGATCGACGAACTGATGGTGGAAAAGCTGATTGAAGTCGGCAACGTCATGCCGGCCATCTCTCTGGAGGGTTACGAAAAGGAAACCGATGAGCGGCGTGGCGTCGGACACTTCAAAAAGGTCATGCATGCCATGGACCTCTTGCGCAACGCCGGACTATCCTTCTGCGGTTCATTCACCCTCTCCCGCAAAAACACCCACATCATCAATGACCCGGCTTACGTTGACATGTTGCTGTCCAAAGGCGTGTTTGCCATGTGGCTATTTTCCTATGTGCCCGTCGGACGCAATCCGGATCCGCAACTGATGCCTACCCCGGAACAACGTGACCAGCTGCGCCGGACTGTGGCGGAGCTGCGGGAAACCAGACCGATGCTGTTCATCGATTTCTGGAACGACGGGCCGATGATTTCTGGCTGCATGGCCGGCGGACGCAAGTACTTCCACATCAATGCCAATGGTGATATCGAGCCATGCGTATTCTGCCATTTTGCCGTGGACAATATCCGCAAGACATCCATCCGCGATGCCCTGGCCTCACCACTCTTTAGAATGATCCGGGAAAAACAGGGGACACATGACAACCTGCTGCGCCCCTGCATGCTGATCGACCATCCTGATGCCGGTCGGGAATATTTTTCCAGTAAGGGCGCTTATCCTACCCATGAAGGGGCCGAAGAGATCTTCACCGGACTGGCCACAGAAATGGACAGCTACGCCAGGGACTATCAGGCCATCGCCGATCCTGTATGGGAGGAACAGTTCAAGGATCACCCGCTCAAAGCCAGGAGGTCCGGGACGGGCAAATGAACGTCCTGCTGATCAATCCTCCCTCGCTGAGCATCTACAGCACCTTCGGACTCGGCTTGCCCCCCATGGGGCTTTTGTATGTAGCTGCAGCGCTGGAAAATCAAGGGCACAGGGTCGTTATCAGGGATATCAACACACCCGGCGGCATGCTCAGCGACAGTGACATCCTCCGGGCAGAACTGGTCGGTATATCGTCTGACACCACCCGCATCCCGCAGGCCATGAAAATCGCCCGGCGCGTCTCCAGGCTAGGCCGACCGGTCATCATGGGCGGGCCCCACCCCCAGTTCATGGCGGCGGAGATTCTGTCCAGCGCTGATGTGAATTGTATTGTCAAAGGCGAGGGTGAGCTGGTCATGACCGCCCTGGCGGCCGCATATGAGTCTGGCAGCGATCTGACTGCCGTAAAGGGGCTGATCTTCCAGAAAAACGGCCTGCTGACGGACACAGGGGATGCAGAGCCGCCCGACGTGGAACGACTGCCACTGCCGGCCCGCCATCTGGTGGACATGCGACAGTACTCCGGCACTATCGCCGGACGCCCCGTGGCCGGTCTCATCAGCAGCCGCGGCTGCCCCGGTGCCTGCCACTTCTGCTCATCGTCCAGTTTCTTCGGTCGGCGTTGGCGTCCGCGCAGCCCGCAGTCCATACTGGAAGAGATTGATCTGCTCCACAAACAGTACGGTTACAAGGCAATCGCTTTTCTGGACGACAACTACACCCTTTTGCCGGAGCGGGTGAACGAGATCAGTGACGGACTGATCGCCAGGGACTATGACCTGAAGTTGTGGAACTTTTCGCGTGTTGACACAATCGTCAGAAACCCGGAGATGGTCGCCCGGATGGCCAGGGCCGGCACCTGCATGGTTTATCTCGGCATCGAAAGCGACAACGAGGAAACACTTAATTCTCTGGGCAAACGTTCTTCACCCCGGGAAGCCGCCCAGGCCGTCGAACTGCTCAGAACCAACGGCATTGAGTCTTACGGCAGCTACATCATCGGCACGCTCAACGACACCCCGGCTTCGATCAAACGCACCGTCGGCATGGCCATAAGACTGAACACCAATATCGCCCAGTTTTCGATCCTGACCCCCTACCCTGGCACCCAGCTATTCAGCCAGTTGAAGGATCGCATCTTTACCCGCAAGTGGAAGTTTTTTGATGGCCTGCACCTTGTCTTCCGCCATCCTGTCTTCAACAGATACAGACTGCAGTTTCTGCTGCTGAAAGCGTTTTTCAGATACTACCGCCGCTCCCGGGAGGCAATTGACGGTTTCAAACAGGCCGGTACACGCAGCAAACTGACCTGCCGAAAGTTGGCAACCTGCTTCTGGGAACTGTTCATATAGCGAGCCATGGGCCTTTACAATAACATCAGCCTGTTCTTCATTAACCTTTTCACCATACTGGTTCCGCGCCCGCTGTTCCCGCCAGCCGCCTTCCTGTGGGGCGGACTGTTCTATCTGCTGCTTGCGGAGATCAGACGCAGCGTACGGGCAAACCTGCAGGTGGTTACCGGTCGAACAGATGTGGAATGGCTCGTATTCAGCACCTTTTACAAGTTCTCAATCAACTGGTGCGATGTCATGCTGATGATGCGGCTGAAAGGTGAACGTTTGCAGGCCTTGATCAACAGGCGCAGTTCACACAGACCACTGGATGATGCGCTGGCCGCCGGCAACGGGGCCATTCTGGTTTCACCCCATCTGGGCAACTGGGAACTGGGGGGACTGGGATTGGCCGACCTGGGATACCGCATCAATGTGCTGACCTTCCGGGAACCAGACGAAAAAGTCAACCAGATGCGCGAAAAGGTGCGCATGGAACGCAATATCGGCTTCATCTATGTGGATCGCAACGACACCTCGCCCCTGGCCATTATCGAGGCGGTCAATGCACTGCGTCGCAACGAAATCCTCTGCCTGCTGGGGGAACGGGACGGTTCATCCAGCACAGTAGCAGTCAGCTTCTTCGGCCGCTGCACCGAACTGCCGGCAGGCGCCGCCTATCTGTCCATGGCCAGCGGCGCCCCGGTCATCCCGGTCTTTGTACCCTTGGAGGGTTACCGTTACGCCACCCTGATGGAGGAACCGATCTTCTTCAGCGGCAGGCACGGTCAGCACGCAGACGCCATCAAAGAGGGGATCGCCAGACTGGCGGGGGTCTTTGAACGTTACATCAGCCGTTATCCCGACCAGTGGTACAACTTCTTCGATTTCTGGAAGATACGGCCAGGGGGCAGTAGCAGCGAACCGCAAGCCAAAGGATAGTTTGCCCGGCATCGATTGCCGGTCTGAAATTACACTGACAGAGGAGTAGTGAATGAGTGAAGATCTGATTTCCAAAGTTAAGCAGATGATTATCGAGAGCCTGCGCATTGAAGGCATGTCACCGGATGAGATTGAAACCGATGCGCCGCTGTTCGGTGAAGGATTGGGCCTGGACTCCATCGATGCCCTGCAGTTGGTGGTGGCCATGGAAAAGACCTTCGGCGTGGTCGTGCCTGATGCCGCCACCGGCACCAAGGTGTTCGCCTCCGTGCGCAGCATGGCAGACTTTGTGGCAGAGAAGAATCAGTAACTGGGGACTGGGGACTGGGCACAAGAAAAGGCTCCGGAGTGAAGAGGTTTGAAGACGGCTGCGAGAGAAGTCACTGCAGCGGGGTAGATACAGATTTGACACAACCGGTAAAACACAAGATGAAAATACTGATGATCCTGCCGGGCTGGCCCAAGGGCAGGCTGTGGGGCGAACTGGCCTTCCGCTTTCCGTCCCTGTCGCTGGCCGCCATTGCCGCAGTCACCCCTGCGGACTGGCAGATAGAGCTGTGCGACGACCACGCACAACAGCCCGATTTCAACAGCGATGCCGATATCATCGCCCTGACTGCCATGACCCCCCAGGCGCCCCGCGCCTACCAGATCGCCGACCGCTTCCGCAGCCTGGGCAAGACCGTGGTCATGGGCGGCTTCCATGCCAGCAACATGCCGGAGGAGGCACTACAGCATGTGGATGCCGTGGTGATCGGCGAAGGTGAGCTGGTCTGGCCGCAGCTGCTGGACGATTTCCGCAACAACCGCCTTCGCCCCCGCTACCGCAGCAGCGACCTGCTGAGCATGTCCGACATACCGGTGGCGCGGCGGGAGATCTTCAAAGGCAAGGGCTACCTGCTGACCAACACCATCCAGACCACCCGCGGCTGCCCCTACGACTGCGAATTCTGCTCCGTCACCGCCTTTTACGGCCGCAAATACCGGGAGCGTCCGGTGGAGACGGTGCTGGCGGAACTGGCAGCCATGCGCAAGGAAAACTCCTTTGCCTTCTTTGTGGATGACAACCTGGTCGCCAACCGCAAATACTCCCTGCCGCTGTTCAAGGGAATGAAGGGCATGGGCTTCAAATGGCTCTCCCATGCGCCGATCAGTTTTGCCGACGACCCGGAGCTGATGCAGGCTGCCGGCGAAGCGGGCTGTGTCGGCATGTTCGTCGGATTCGAATCGCTCAACCAGGAATCGCTGAAGGCCATGGGCAAGGTCACCAACAGCGCCGCAGCCTTCAAGCAGAACGCCCAGAAATTCCGCGACAACGGCATCGGCATCCTCGGTTCCTTTGTGCTCGGCTATGACGGCGACACCCCGGACATCTTCGAGAACACCCTCCGTTTCTGCGAAGAGAGCCGTATCGAGGCCGCCATCTTCCCGCTGCTAACCCCCTACCCCGGCACAACCGTCCGCAAGCGGTTGGAGGCCGAGGGCAGAATCATCAGCAACAGCTGGGAAGACTATGACATGGAGCACATCAACTTCCAGCCGCGCGGCATGAGCATTGAACAGCTGCAGCAGGGCTATGACTGGCTGAACCGCTCCTTTTACTCCTTCGGTTCCATGTACCGGCGCATCTTCAAGCTGCACCGTTCGGTGCAGGTCTTCGGCCCGATGAACATCGGTTTCCGCTCCGCTATCCGCCGCAAACATCCGACCGGAGGAAACACACCTTGATACTCTGGATCTTCCCCGGACAGCCGCTGCAATATCAGCAGCCGGCAGAGACCAATGCAGAACTGCTGGCCATCGACCAGCTCTGCCACGACCGCTGCGGATATGACCTGCTCAGCCGCCAGCCGCTGCCCGGCCATGTGGTCAGCAGCCACAGCTGCCTGCAACTACACGGTGTGGCCATGTCGCTCTACCAGGCCCGCATACTGCGCCGCTCCGGGCTGACACCAGGACTGGTGGCTGAACATTCACTGGGGCTGTACGCCGCTCTGGCCGCCTGCGGCTGCATCGGCGAGGGTGACGCGCTGGAGCTGGCCGGGCGTTTCGGCGCCTGCATGGCCGGCATGGGCGAACACCGTCAATACGCCCTGGGTTGCCCCACAGGCCTGACCTGCGACAAGGTGGAAACAATCGCCCGCAATAACGGTGTATATGTGGCCAACTACAACACCTCGCGCCACTTTCTGCTGGCCGGCAGCCAGACCGGTATCGAAGCCGCTCTGGATGAGTGCCGCAGCGCCGGCGCCTTCAGTGTCAGTTGCTTCCCCTGCGAGGCACCACTGCACACCCCGCTGATGGAAGAGATTGCCTGTAAACTGGAACAGATCGTCAAAGACTTCACCATCAGCCAGCCGCAGATTCCCCTGGTGGAACACATCGGCCAGACCCGCCTGACCCGTGACGTGATCGCAGAATTTCTGGTTCAGGAACTCTGTCGCCCGGTTTACTGGGAAAAGACCTGGCTCTATCTGCGCAGCACCGGCTTCAGCCGCTGCATGGAGGTCGGCAGCGGCCAGGCCTTGTCCAAACTGAACCGATGGATTGAAAGCGAGCAGGCACAGTCGTGAAATACGATGAAATCAGCATAACGGTAAGATTCAGCGAGATCGACGCCTACAACGTGGCCTGGCACGGCAATTACGTCAACTGGATGGAGATGGGGCGCATTGCCCTGGCATCCCGCTTCGGCCTGGATCCCTTCCAGCTCTCCCAGGCCGGCTTCATGGGGCCGGTCATATCGCTGGAGATCAAATATCTGCGTCCAGCGCGCTACAATGACGAATTGATCGTCAAAACCACGCTGCGCAATACCCCCACCGCCACACTGGAATTCATCTCCGAGATCGTGGACGCCAACGGGACGAAGCTGGCCACCGGCCGCACCGTACACGCCCTGACCGACAATGCCGGTGTGCTGCAATACCAGCTGCCCCAGGCCATCGCCGAGCGGATCCAGCGTATGACCGACTGGCTGGGGGAGCAATGAGGCTGCTGCTGATTTCCGCCAATCAGGAACGCGACCCCTACCCGGTCTTCCCCATCGGCCTGGCCTACATCACCCCTGGCCTCAAGGCTGCCGGTCACGAACTTGCCGCCATCGACCTCTGCTTCTCCCATAACCCGAACGAAGATATTGCAAAAGAGCTGGATCGCTTCAAGCCCGATGCGGTGCTGATTTCACTGCGCAATCTGGACAACGTTACCTGGCCTGCCAGTCACAGTTATGCAGCGGTGGTGCGGGACGTTGTTGCGGTTTGCCGGGGAAGGGCCATCACCATCATTGGCGGTTCCGGTTTTTCCCTGATGCCGGCGGAGGTGCTGGCCTATGCCGGGGCGGATTACGGCGTGGCCGGAGAAGGTGAAGAGATACTGCCGCGACTGCTGGAATGCCTGCAGGCGGGTAAAAGCCCGTCCGGTCTGCCCGGAGTAGTTTTTCGAGACGAACACAATTTTATCCATCCCCATCAGGTGGGGCAGATTACCACGCCGGACCGGATGCTGTTCGACAGCGCCCGCTACAACCGGGAAGGCGGCATGGCCAACGTCCAGACCAAACGCGGTTGCCCATTCAACTGTATCTACTGCACATATCCATTGCTGGAGGGCCGCCAGATGCGACTGCGGCCGGTCAGCGACATCATCGCCGAAATCCGCCAGATGGTGGAGCTGGAAGGCGTGGAATACATCTACTTTGTGGATGACATCTTCAACTATCCGGTCGAATTCGCCGCAACGCTCTGCCGTGCCATGATCGAGGAGCAGCTCCCGGTTCGCTGGACTGCCTTCATCAATCCGGCACATCTGCCGGACTATCTGCTGGAACTGATGCTCAAGGCCGGCTGCGACGCCCTGGAATTCGGTACGGAATCCGGATCCGATCTGATGCTTGAAAACCTGGGCAAATCATTCCGCCGCAGCGATATCCTGCAAACCTCGGCCCTCTGCAGCCGTTTTGGAGTCGACTTCGCCCACTACATCCTCTTTGGCGGGCCGGGCGAGAGCCGCGATACCATGCTGGAAAGCTTTGAACTGATGGATCAGGTCGCGCCGACCGCCGTAATCGGCATGACCGGTATCCGCATCTACCCCGGTACAGCGCTGGAGCAGATCGCCCGCTCTGAAGGGGTCATTACTGCCGATGACTCACTGCTGGAACCGGTCTTCTACATTTCACCCATCATCAGGGACACCCTCTGCGAACTGGTCACAACCGAGGCGGTCAAGCGCCGCACCTGGGTCGTGCCCAGCCTGGAGATCAACACCAGCCCGGCCATGATGGACGCCCTGCGCATCTTCAAGGTCAGCGGCCCGTTATGGAAGCTGATGAAACGCCTGGGACGCACCCACATCAAGCCGCTGGACAACTGAACAGGCGTTGCGGCCTCACCCTGTCAAAGGTGAAAATCACCGGCCGCCTCCGGCTGATAAATGATTTTTTTGATCTGCAGCGTCCGCTCACCGCCCGTCACCTTCCACGAAACCAGATCCCCGACCCGATAACCGATCATCGCCATCCCGACCGGAGCAAGCACCGATATCTTTTTACTCTCCAAATTGGCTTCAGCCGGGAAAACCAGCGTATAGATCATCTCTTCGCCTGTTTTTTTGTCCTTGAGACAGACTCTGGAATTCATTGTTACCACATTGGGAGGTATCCCGGCAGGGTCGACAACATCAGCCTTCATAAGTTCCTGCTCCAATTCTTCCAGATACCTGCTGTCCCTGCTCGGCGTCTCGCCAGCAGCCTCAATCAGATTCATTAATCGTTGCATGTCAAAATCGGTCATATAGATATGCCTGCTTCCAGTTTGTTTTTTCATTGTCCTGGTCTCCTTCGTTATGAGTTTCAATGCCATTATCGTGAAATCAAGAATCCGGATAAAAAAAAGCCCCTGCTGGTGTGTACCGGCAGGGGCCCTGGTCTGTAACAGATAAAGTCAGACCGTACCCCCCGAAGCAGGTTCAAGCTGTAGCATGATAACAGGCAGCATGGTCAGTTTGATCATTTTCAAATTGTAGAGTCCGGTCAGCATGCAGAAAAGTTCCCTTCTTGATTGTGCGCAAATGCAACGTGATAGTCTCTAGCACAGACATGGCGAATAGTCAATGCCTGCCCAAAAGGCATTGCGGCATAAAAAGCGGATTTACAAGCGCCCATTTTCGGATAGAATCCTGACATGCTCCGTTGAAAATCCCGCCCGTCATTACCAATGCGAGGTGATCCATGCCAACCGAAACACCATCCGTCAGGCAGCTGACCCTGCTGGCACCGCTCTCAGGCCCGCTGATCCCGATCGAACGCGTGCCTGATCCGGTCTTTGCCCAGAAGATGGTCGGCGACGGCATTTCCATCGACCCGCTGGACCAGACCCTGCTGGCCCCCTGCGGAGGCGAGGTTATCCATCTGCATCAGGCCGGTCACGCCATAACGATTCTCACCCCTGAAGGCATCAAGCTCCTGTTGCACATCGGGCTGGACACGGTCAGCCTGAAGGGCAGCGGATTCACGCCGCTGATCAAAACCGGTGCCACTGTAAAGCCGGGCGATCCGCTGATCCGTTTCGACGCCGACTATCTGGCCACCCACGCCAAAAGCCTGATGACCCAGATCGTTGTTACCAACAGCGAAGCTGTCGAGCAGTTCTCCGCAAACCGCGGCAGCGTCATGGCCGGCATTGACCCGATCATGACCCTGATCCTGGCCGATGCTGTAGGGATACAGGAGACAGAGCAAAAGTGCGCCCCGCTGCTGTCGGAAGCGATTCTAATCCCCAACCCGACCGGCCTGCACGCGCGCCCGGCCGCCGTACTGGCCAATATCGCCAAGAAGTATCAATGCGATATCCAGCTGATTAAGGGTGACAGCAGCGCCAACGCCAAAAGCGTCGTATCCCTGATGGGACTGGAGGTAGGCCATGGGGACAAGGTCATCCTGTCAGCCAGGGGAACCGACGCCGCGGAAGCGCTGGAAAATCTGGCCCATCTGCTGCAGGAAGGCCTGGGTGATGAGGGATGCCGCCCTGCACCCGCACCGGCCAGCATGGAGCAGTCAGCCGATTCGGCACCTGCACCCGGGCCGGTTGCCAGCGATCCGAACCTGTTAAGCGGGGTTACCGCAGCCCCCGGCCTGGCAGTGGGGCGCATCTTCCAACTGCGCCACGCCCGTCTGGTAATAGATGACAGCGACAGTGACAACCCCCAGCAGGAACGGACCCGACTGGATGATGCGCTTGCCCAGGCACATCTGCAGCTGGATGCACTGCGCGCAAGCCTGCACGCCCAGCGTGCTGCCGACAAGGCCGCCATCTTCGCCGCCCATCAGGAGCTGCTGGATGACCCGGATCTGCTGGATATCGCCCATTCGGCGCTGGCAAAGGGCAAGCGGGCCGACTTTGCCTGGCAGTGCGCCTTCACCACCCACGCCGACCGCCTGGCCGGACTGCGTAACGAACTGCTGGCCGCCCGGGCTAACGACCTGCGCGATGTGGGGCAACGTGTGCTGAAACTGCTGACCGGTGTGCAGCCGGAAGCGCCGGCTATTCCGGAAGATTCAATTCTGGTGGCTGAAGACCTGACACCATCCGATGCAGCCTCGCTGGACCGCAGGCTGGTACGCGGATTCTGCACCACCAACGGCGGCGCCACATCCCATGTTGCCATCCTGGCCCGTTCGCTGGACATCCCGGCCCTGGCCGGCATCAACCCGCACGCGCTGGACATTCCCAACGGCACCCCGGCGGTGCTGGATGGAGCCAGCGGCAGCTTGCGGCTCAACCCCCCTGAGGAGAGCATCTCCGAAATCCGTGCTCAACAGATCAGACAGCAGGAGCGTAAGCAGCTGGACATGGACACTGCCGGACAACCGGCTGTCACCACAGATAACCAGAGGGTGGAGGTGGCAGCCAACATCGGCAGCCTGGCCGATGCCCGTGAGGTGATCGGGCTGGGTGGCGAGGGGGTTGGACTTTTGCGCTCGGAGTTTCTCTTCATGGAACGCAGCACGGCGCCGGACGAGCAGGAGCAATTCGAAACCTACCGGGCGATAGCGGAGGCGCTTGAAGGCCGACCGCTGGTCATCCGCACCCTGGACGTGGGCGGCGACAAACCGCTTTCCTACCTGCCCATCCCCAAAGAGGACAATCCCTTTCTGGGTGAGCGTGGCCTGCGTGTCGGACTGGAGCGCCCGGAAATCCTGCGCACCCAGCTGCGGGCCATACTGAGGGCATCAACCTTCGGCAACATCAGGATCATGTTCCCCATGGTCGGCCTGCTGTCGGAACTGCGCGACGCCCGCGCCATCCTGGAAGAGGAGCGCAGCCGGCTGGGGGTTGCACCGGTCCAGGCCGGCATCATGGTCGAAATCCCGGCCGCTGCCATGATGGCGGCCCAGTTTGCCCGTGAGGCGGACTTCTTCTCCATCGGCACCAACGACCTGACCCAGTACACCCTGGCCATGGATCGCGGCCATCCCAAACTGGCCCCCAAGGTGGACGGACTGAATCCGGCCGTTTTGCGGCTGATCCATTGGACCGTGCAGGCCGCCCATGCCCAGGGTAAATGGGTCGGCGTCTGCGGCGGTCTGGCCAGTGACCAGGATGCCGTTCCCGTACTGATCGGATTGGGGGTGGACGAACTCAGCGCCAGCCTGCCGGCCATACCGGGCATCAAGTCTCTGATCCGCCGTTTGAGCATGTCCCAGTGCCGGCGCATGGCCGAGGCTGCATTGCAGCAGGAGCACGGCAGCGGTGTGCGCACCCTCGTCAGGCAATCCATCAACACCGAACCACAGGGAGGGACGCCGTCATGTTGAAACAGACCTTCGCCTTCATGCAGAAGATCGGCAAAGCGCTGATGCTGCCGGTTTCGGTGCTGCCGGTGGCCGGCATACTGCTGGGAGTCGGCAGCGCCAAGTTCCCTTTCTTGCCAGAAACCCTGTCCAGCGTCATGGCCCAGTCCGGCGGCGCCATCTTCGGCAGCCTGGCGATCCTGTTCGCCATCGGTGTGGCCCTGGGGCTGACCAACAATGACGGTGTTTCCGCCTTGGCGGCCGTGGTCGGCTACATGGTGCTGCTGGCCACCATGGGGGTCATGGCCCCGCTGCTCGGTTCGGAGACCAAGAGCGTAATGGGCATCATGTCCATCGATACCGGCGTGTTCGGCGGCATCCTGATCGGCGGCATTGCCGCAGGCCTGTTCAGGCGCTACTACCACATCACGCTGCCACCCTACCTGGGCTTCTTCTCCGGCAAGCGCTTCGTACCGATCGTAACCGCCTTTGCCGCCATCGCCTGCGGGGTGGTGTTATCCGTGATCTGGCCCCCCATCGGCGACAGCATCAAGTCCTTTTCCTACTGGGCCGCGGAAAGCAATCCGGCCACGGCCTTCAGCCTGTACGGCGTGGTGGAGCGCATGCTGATCCCCTTCGGGCTGCACCACATCTGGAACGTGCCCTTCTTCTTCGAAGCGGGACGCTACCTCGACCCCCAGACCGGCAAGATCATCACCGGCGAGATCCAGCGCTATATCGCCGGCGACCCGACTGCCGGCAATATGGCCGGCGGCTACCTGTTCAAGATGTGGGGGCTGCCCGCCGCTGCCATCGCCATCTGGCATACCGCCAAACCGGAAAACCGGGTCAAGATCGGCGGCATCATGGTTTCGGCCGCCCTGACCTCCTGGCTGACCGGTATCACCGAACCGATCGAATTTTCCTTCATGTTTGTCGCACCGGCACTATATGTCATCCATGCCCTGCTGGCAGCTGGTGCCTACTGGACCTGCATCACCCTGGGCATCAAGCACGGCATGACCTTCTCCCACGGACTGATCGACTACATCGTGCTTTTCCCCCAGTCCAGCCATGCCCTCTGGCTGCTGGTGATCGGCCCGCTGTGGGGCGGGCTGTACTACGGGCTGTTCCGCTGGTTTATCGTCCATTTTGACTGCAAGACACCCGGCCGCGAAGCGGAAGAAACGACCGCTGCAGCCGCATCAGGATCAAACGACTTTGCCCGTCAGCTGGTGTTGGCCTTTGGCGGACGCAGCAATATCGCCAGCCTGGACGCCTGCATCACCCGCCTGCGTGTCGAGCTGAACGATGTCAGCCGCGCCAGCGCCCCGGCTCTCAAAGCCCTGGGGGCAGCCGGCGTGGTCGTGGTCGGCAACGGTGTACAGGCTATCTTCGGCACCCGTTCGGAGAATCTCAAGACCGATATGGAGGAATACCTGAAAACCGCCGGACCGGAAGCGGACGAAGCCCCGGCCCCCTCACCGGTGGCGCCGGCCGCCGAACCGGGACTGTCACCACGGCTGCGCGACCCCCTGGCCGCCGAAAAGGCGCAGCAGATCATTGCTGCGTTGGGAGGGGGCAAGAACATCATGCGTGTCGATGCCTGCGCCGCCACCAGACTGAGGCTCGAACTGGGTTCGACAGACATGATCAGCGATCAGGGATTGGAGTCCGCCGGGGTCAGCGGTATTATGCGGATTTCAGAGAGTGTGGTGCATCTGGTGGTGGGGTTGAACGCCGACCAGTACGCTGCAGAGATGCAGGGACAACTGGTCGCGGAGGGGCTGGGCTAAAACAGCCACTCCAGCCCAAGCCGGATGCTGTTTGCCATGCTGCTGTCAGAGGCATCCAAACCATATTCAGCCGCGATGCTGACGGCCCTGCCGACCCGGCAATGCAGCTTGAGCGAGGCATTGACGCTGTCCTGGTCATAATGCGCCCCCTCGGTCCTGAAGCTGCTGCCGGTACCGGCAAATGAGGCTGTCAGGCCCTTTTGCCGGCTATTGAATTCATGCTCCCACAGGGCGGCAAGCTGCAGCTCCGTGTCCAGGCCACCCGGCCTGAGGCGGACACCCAGACGCGGGCCAAGCCGGCTCCTCAGGGACCAGTAATCGTTCGAACCAACATTCAGACTGGCCGCACCCGCCCCGCTCTCTTCGTAAGCCTCCTGAAACAGGCCCGACATGTAAATGCCTGCCACCGGCTCCAGGTACAACGCCGATTGCGGCTTGAAGCGGTATGCGGCGCTGACCAGCCCTGAAAGCTGGTGGCCGTCATAATCAGCTGCAGCAATGCGGTTGATGCCGCCAAAGACGATCCTCCGATTGCTGCTGTAGCGGTTGTAACTGTATCCCAGCATCAGGTCGGCATGCAGACGCCCAAGATCCATGGCAGCAAACGCAGCCGGATTGATGCTGTCCACGGTCATGCTGCTTGAACCGGCATCGTGGCTTTTCACATCGATCCGTGAACCGCCCAGGGCAAAACCGGCCACCAGCGTCGAACTGATCCTTTTTTCCATGCCAGCCAGCGACCACCACGAGTCATAACTGAATCCGGGCAGCTGTGACAGTGTCTCCTGACGTCCCCATCCGCCTGCCACAATAGCAAAGCCCTTCCAGTGCTGCTTTCGATCCATGAGCAGTGACGGATCACCATCATTGTTCAGCCCCAGTGACGCATAGCGGACGCCTGACGTCCCGTCTGACATGAGCTGATCCGTGAAAGGACTGCGGCTCCCTGGCAGCAGGCTCAGTCGGCTACGATCCGCTGAAAAGGCAATTTGCGGCAGGGCCGTATTGACGCCGGGACTCAACTGG
This sequence comes from Deltaproteobacteria bacterium, assembly GCA_035407085.1. Taxonomy (GTDB): domain Bacteria; phylum Desulfobacterota; class Desulfuromonadia; order Geobacterales; family Pseudopelobacteraceae; genus JBGSQR01. Next base: position 59,644 of record DAONZY010000007.1, read on the forward strand.
CGCATAGCGCCGGCCACCTCACCGGCACTGGAGAGCACGTCGATGTTGGCCAGCACGGTTGACATATCGCCGGACGGATTGCCCAACTGCTGGTAAAGCGCACTGGCCAGCGGCGCCAGGCCAGGGTCAACCGAGGTCGCCACCTCGCCATACGGCACCCTGGTGACACCAAGCTGCAGCACACCACCGCTGATGATCACTGAAAAATCAAACAGCGGATATTGGTCTTGCAGTGTTGTAAATGAACCAGCAACGGTTCCCAGCGTCAGGACATGGGTGGATGATGGCGGCAACAGGCCGCCAGTAGCAATGACCGGCGTAATGACGCTGCCGTTCTGGATCGCAATATCAGCCGCCTGCAGCATGGACGTGCCATTACCGGAATTGAGGACCGGCTGCCAGGTTCCGCCCGCCTTGACCGTAATCTGGTCGCTGCCGGTTCCCAGCGCAACAGCGCCGCGCAGGATGCCGCCATTTTCGATCGTCAGTGTGTCGTTACCGGCGCCGGTTCTGACCGCATAGCTGCTGCCCGTGATGTAGCCATGGTTGGTCACGCTCACCCCGCCGCCGGTCGCATGGCCTTCGATCGCAATCCCGTCGCCGCTCATCTGGCCGCCGGGTCCGTTGATCAGGCTGCCGCCATCCAGAAAATAAACACTGCTGCCGGCAGGGGCGTCACCGTAGTATTTCTGGCCTGTCGGACCGATGATAGAGCCGTTATTGGTAACCGTGTAACCGCCGGACGACAGGTAGATGCCTTCGCCTCCGCTGACTACAGCGCCCGGGCCAATGGTGATGCTGTTGCCGGTTGGCTGGAATTTGGTGCCGCTCCAGAGCGTATCCAGCGGGCCGTTGACCAGGAAGTTGCCCGCCCCGTCGCCGTCGCTTCCCACCCGGTACAGGTAGGACTGGATCGAATAGACGGCAAAGGTCTCCAGCGGCGAGGTGACCCCCGACCTGGTGCCCAGCACCACAAATTCGCTCAGTCCGGTTATGGAAGCCAGCGTATCCTGACTGCCCCCCCAGTTGTAGGTGTAGCCCAGCTGGGTCCAGGGATAGCGTTTATCGGGGTTGGCAGCTCCGTAACTGGAGCTGATATTGGCTGTGTACCAGGCCTTGTAGGCATCATAGTCTGCCTGGGTCATGGTGGCCGGTTTCGCGGCAAAGGGTTCGGTCGGCAGGGCGGTCGGCTGGGCAGCAACATTGGGGTCCCTGGTGGGACGCACCAGCTTGGCGGAATCAACCAGGATCTCGACAACAGCCTTGTAATTCTGCATGGAAGAGGTGGGCAGGCCGTGCAGCTCCACCGACTTGCGGGCAATGTTTGAGGCATTCACGCCGTTTGCCGGATCACGGTACCAGGCCGGCAGCTCGTTGCCGGTCGTCACCCACAGCGCGCCGGGATAGAGGTCTTGAAATTTCTTGGCGGTCAGGTTGTAATAACGCGGATCGGTGAAGGCCCGCACCAGCACCTTGCCGCCGGACCAGGTATTGCCGTCGCCCGGCCCGGTAACGGTCCTGAGATTGGGCGCCACCCAGCCGGCAGGGTTTTCGGCATGGGCCTGCGCCGCAGCCGTGGCCTGATAATAGGCTTCAGGTTCGGCTGCATGCAGTCGGTCTGCAAGTGCTGACAAGATTACAAGGCATAAGATCAACGATATTTTCATCTATCCACCCGGCCTGCCATGCTCACCAATTCCCCTGCATTTCCCATAGCCCATCGGATTCAGATATTATTCAGCATGCCGACCACCGCACCAGTCATCAGCGAAGCCAGTACCCCGCCGAGAAGCGCCTTGAGCCCCATCTCAACAACATCATCCCTGCGTTCCGGGCAAAGCGCCCCCAAACCACCGATCAGAATGCCCAGACTGCCCAGATTGGCAAAGCTGCACATGGCGTAGGTCATGATGATCCTGCTATGCGGACTGAGCGCAGACTCAGGCAAATTGGCAAATTGCAAAAAGGCAAGAAACTCGTTCAGTACAATCTTGATCCCCATCAGCGAACCGGCGGTAACCGCTTCCTGCCATGGCACCCCGATCAGCCAGACCACTGGAGCCATGACAACCCCCAGTATGCGTTCCAGACTCAACGGAGCTCCGGCGATATCCGGCAGGTGACCAAAACCGATATTGACCAGTTTTACCAGCGCTACGAACACAATCAGGATCGCCACAATATTGACCAGCAGCTTGAGACCGTCCCAGGTACCCTTGGCCAGGGCATCCATGACGCTTGAGGCTTGATAGCTGCTGATCTCGCCACCCAGGGTGGGGGTCTCTTTCTCCGGCACCATCAGTGCGGCAACTGCCAGTGCGGCCGGGGCATGGATGATCGAGGCGGTCAGGATATGACCCAGGGCATCGGGGATGGCATGCTGCAGCACGGCGGCATACACGACCAGCATGGTGCCGGCTATGCATGAAAGCCCGGTGACCATCATGGCAAACAGCTCGCTGCGGGTCATGCGGTTCAAATAAGGCCTGATCAAAAGCGGAGACTCGATCATCCCCAGGAAGATGCAGCCGGCTGAAGCCACCCCCAAGGCGCCGCCAATGCCCATACTCTTGCGCAGCACCCAGGAAAACCCCTCCACCACACGGGGCAGGATACGCCAGTAATAAAACAGGGCTGTCAAAGCTCCGATCACCAGCACCATCGGCAGTGACTGGAAAGCCAGGGAAAAGGAACTGCCCGGCTTCAGCTCCGCAAAAGGCAGCGGACCACCGCCCACATAACCGAAGGCAAAGGCTGTGCCGGCCCTGGTGGCCTCCTCCATGGCAGCGACCACGGCATTCAAGCCCATGAACACCAGCCTGAAAGGGGCTGCTTTCAGCATCTGCAGCGCGATCAGCACCTGCAGCGCCACACCGGCCAGCACAATCCTCCATGGGATCACACGCCGGTCTTCACTTACCAGCCAGGCAACTGTCAGCAGAACCAAAATTCCGAATAATCCATGCAGCATCAAAATCTCCCGCCATGCAAATACGATATTTATAAACCCATTGACAACACACGTCTTTGAAAAAACCTCCGCAACTATTCAGCACATCCGGGAGGGTGGACATCTTGTCCGCCTTGCAAGCGGTTTAGCGCTTGCATCGCTCCCAGGCCATAATAGTTGCAAATCCAAGCCGTTCAGCTACAATCAGCCAGCAAAATATCCCTGCTGGCAACAAGGCGGCTGACCATGTCAATCTCAGCATTCTGCCGTAAGGTTTTACCGATCGTTTTTTTGATAATCTGCTGCCTTGTCCTGCCTGCGGCGGCAGACCCCACCGCATATACCAGCCAATTCAGCAAGCTGGCAACGGCCAGGAGCGAAACGCTGGCCATCATGGGCGGCGACGAGGGTGCGTCCGGCGGCATCTACAAGTTCTACGACGACGGCACCTCGATGAACATCACCAAGCTGAGCGGTAAAGGCGCCATCGGCAAGGAACGCCGTCTGGCCGGCACGGACATCCACTGGCTGCCGCTTTTGGGCGGTACGGTCGGATACATCCATGGCGAGAACAGGTATTACAACAATCCCGTACTGGTTAACAACACCGAGCGTTTCACCACCTTTGCCGTCGGTGGAGAGGCGGGTGCCAAAATTCTTCTTGGCAAAAAGTTCAGCATTACTCCAGCCCTGGGGCTGATCTACTCGCGCTCGGACAGCGAGTTCCTGCCCGGCACCGCCCTGGGCGCCCAGCTCAAGCAGCAGTACGCCGGTCAGCTCTTCGACTGGTACGTCGACACCATCACAATGGCACCTTCAATCGAGGCCCAGTATCAGGAGACCATCGGCAAGGATTGGCGACTCACGCTTTCTTCGCGCTATGCCTGGTTCAACACCTGGGATATTGCCAGCTCGTCACGCTACCTGGAAAAGGAGGGGGACTCCTTCAACTGGGAGAACAAGGTCGATCTCGATGTGAGACTGCCCCTGAAACTATTCAACCGCCCGCTGCATACCGGCGGATATGTATCAGTCGATTACCTGGGGGGCGACTTCCGCGACACGGTCGGCAGCAACGCCATGTACACCTTCAACGGCCGGCTCGTGCTGGGAGACTTCAACGGCCTCTGGAAGCTGAACTGGGTCGGCCTGGGGGTCTCCTGGATCAAGGCCAATACGTTCTATGGCTATTCCGTCGGGCTGGACATGCGCATGAGGTTCTGATGCACCGTCTTTTCACACCAACCGGGAAGGCTGATGGCTGCGTCACATGACAGACGACAACAGCCGGACAAACTCCTCCGCATACTCGCTATGGATCGAATGGGCCGCATCCTCGAGCACCATTAACTGCGCACCAGGTATCCGGCTGGCCAGCTGCTGCGAGCAGGGCGGCGGCAGAAGTATGTCCCGTCCGGCTGCCAGCACGAAGGTCGGCATGGAGATCAACGGCAGCCGGTCTGTGACATCGTAAGCGGCAATGGCATGCACCTGCCGCCTGAATGCAGCCGCGGACTGGGGCCAGGGGTAATCCAGCTGATAGTTGATGGCATATTCCAGCATCCGGAGATTATCGAAAAACTCCGGGGTCAGCACCCAGGCCAGCACCATGTGCAGCCAGGCCGGACGTTTGTCACTGTCCTCATACCAGTCGGCCCAGTCCCCAAACATCAGATTATTGCGAACAGGGTTGCAGGCGGTTGATGCAATCAGCGCCAGCTTGCCGACCAGCCGCGGATAACGCAAAGCCAGTTCCAGCGCCACCATCCCGCCCATGGAATGGCCAGCCACCGGCACACCCTCCAATCCCAGATGATCCAGCAGAAGCCGGCAGTCCTCCGCCATCAGCGCGATACTGGTTTCACATTCCTGGGTTGAACGCCCCACACAGCGGTTGTCCAATACGATCACCTGATAGCGTTCTGCCAGCCCGGGCAGCACCGGCAGCCAACTCTGGCTGTCAGAGGCCAGCCCGGCGATCAGTAACAGCGGAGGGCCGCTGCCGTGCAACTCATAATAGATTTCTATTCCGTCATGACTGATTGCCGGCATGGCGGTCTCCTTTTCCTGTGATCATCTGAGCTCAGATATAATACACCGGCATCTGGAATGCACTCACAAATTCGACTCAGCACGGTAACACCAAACCCCTGTCCGCTACAATCTCTCTTCTGGACTTTCAATCCGCGGTCGTTCAGGGGACAGTATATGCAAATCCCAGACCGGTGAAATCAGGGAATTTCGGGAATTCCGGGGAGCAGTTCACATAACCCAAAAGAGTAAAATATACTGTCCCCATAACACCCACGGTATCATAAAGGTAGTTATTGCTAGATGGATCCGTTACTGCATCATCAGTATTTTCTGGGTAGTATCCCCAAACTTCTGATTTTCCATTCGGGCCATAAAGGCCAATGAAAGCATGACAAAACCCAGTCGTGTCAACATATACTTCAAATTGATACCCAGCCATATCTACCTCCCAAATCTTCTGTTATTTAAATAATTTTTGATAATTAGCTCTTCAGATTTATTTTTGCGGTTATATACAACTAGAATTTTCCTAGTTTTTGCAACAACGATACTTTGTACTAAATAATTTA
>DAONZY010000008.1:0-3485 GCA_035407085.1 Deltaproteobacteria bacterium
TTGACGCCCCAAACAGTTTTTTGTCATGAATAATGATTAAAAGCAATTGGTTTGAAGTGAGCGGCGAGGGCGGGAAAACAAAAAAGCCTCTGATGGCTCAGAGGCTTTTTATCTTGTCCGGATGGTGCCGGACTATGTAATGGTGGCAGTGCAGGGATTCGAACCCCGGACCTAGCGAATATGAGTCGCTTGCTCTAGCCAACTGAGCTACACTGCCAAAAATAGAACGTGAAAAATAGACTCAAATCAATATACAATTTTGCAGTGTGTGTCAAGGGAAAAGCTGCCGCTGGTGTTTTTTATGCTACATTTTCCTCTTCATTGGGCTCAAGGCAAGGGAGCAGGAAGATAAAGTTGCTGCCCTGGCCGGGCACACTTTCCACCCAGATGATGCCGCCCAGGGTTTCGATGGTCAGTTTGCAGTAGGCCAATCCCAGGCCGGCGCCTCCGTATTCACGGTTGCTGCGCCATGACTGTACAAAACGTTCGAAAATGCTGGCCTGGTCTTCCGGCGGGATACCGTGGCCGGTGTCGCTGACACTTAAGCGCAGCAGCTGTTTATATCCGGTCAGTTTGAGCGCCTGGGCAGCGGCATGGGTCGGCATGGCCTGCAGGGTTTCGGTGTCTGGTGTGATGGCACGGCATGATACGGCAATTTCGCCCCCCTCGGGGGTGAACTTGACGGCGTTGTTGAGCAGGTTGGCCAGAATGCGGGAAAAGGCCATCCGGTCGATCATGACCTGAGGCAGGTCTTTCTCGACTGCGGCTGCTATGCGGATGCCTTCCCGGTTGGCGATGATGGTGAAACGGTCGATGGCCGACTGTATCGGCAGATTCGGGTAGGATGGCCTGATGTGCATCTGCATGCGCCCTGCTTCAATGCGGTGCAAATCAAGCATGTTGTTGATCATGGCGACGACTTCATTGCAGCAGTCGATGCAGGATTCCAGGTAGTCAACCTGCTCGGGGTTGATCGGCCCGAGTCGTCCTTCCCGGATGATGTCGATGGTGCCGATGATGGCTGTGATCGGGTTTTTCAGGTCGTGGGACAGCATGTAGACGAAGTCTTCTTTTTCACGTTCCAGCCGCCTTTTTTCCAGCAGCATGGTGCGGTAGGAAAGGGCCTGTTCGACGCGATGGAGCACGTCATCCAGATCGAACGGTTTGGAAAAGTAGTCTGCCGCACCGGATTTCATGCATTTGACCGCCAGGTTTTCATCCCCGTCGCCGGTCATCATGATGACGGTCGCATCGCTGTTGCTTTCCCTGATGCGTTCCAGCACATGCACACCGGACAGTTTGGGCAGGTTCACATCAAGCAGTACCAGCGAGAAGCGTTCGGCCGTCATCATCTCCAGGCAGGTTTCTCCGTCCTTGGCCCGTTCGGTAAGGTAGCCCGCATTCTCAAGGTGCAGCTTGAGTATGACCGCGATATCCGGTTCGTCGTCGACGATCAGTATTTTGACGGGTGCACTCATTTCAGACTCCGGCTGTGGGGGTTTTGAGGAATGCCTCGGCCAGTACCAGGTCTTCGGGGGTGGTGATTTTGATGTTGCGGTAGCTGCCTGCGACAACCCGCACCTGTCCGCCGCAGCGTTCGATCAGCGCAGCATCGTCGGTGCCGGTGAAGCCGTCCTGTTCTGCCTGCTGGTGGGCTTTCAGAATCTGCCCGAACAGAAATGACTGAGGTGTCTGTGCCTGCCAGAGTGTTTCGCGTGGAGGTGTGCCGGTTACCACGCCGCTGCTGACGCTTTTGATGGTGTCCTTGACCGGCACGGCAACCAGTGCGCCGACTCCCTCCAGGGCGGTCTGGATCGATTGGCGGATCATCTCTTCTGTGACGAAGGGCCTGACACCGTCGTGTATCAGCACGACATCGCCGTCCGAGGCGACGGTCTGCAGTCTTTTCAGGCCGTTCATCACCGAGTTCTGGCGCTCCTTGCCGCCGGAAACGATATCCATGATCTTGCTGAAATTGCCGTGGGTGACAATATGCTCGCGGCAGTAGGCAATTTCGTCTTCCGGGATCACCAGGCAGATGCCGCTCACCAGCGGGGAACTGTTGAATACTGCCAGCGTGCGGGCCAGTATGGGCAGTCCACCGAGGGTCAGGTACTGTTTATTGATTGATGCGCCCATCCGTTTTCCCATGCCGGCGGCAGGGATCACGGCGAACGCCTTGGGGGCGGTCATGTTGAGAAGTCCTTAAATATTGGTCGTTTTGGTGCCAATTGTATACTCCGTATTTGCTATGTCAACTTTAATGTGGTGCAGCTTTGAAAGATTTTGTATCAGGCTGTCAGATACCGACAGATCAGCCAACGGGCGATTGTTGGCTTGAATTTTCCTGTTCCTGAATGTAATCTGCAACATCCTGTTTCCGGAAAGCCGATTCAGTTTCGGCGGAGGTAGGACACTATTATTGGTGAGGATATTCAGATTATCAAACAGGTGATTGAAACAGTTGAAGGATGTTCAGACCGGTTGTCGGAGCGGCTGCATGCCACGGTGCCGTGTCTGCGTCTGCCCGCTTATCTTGAATTGCTGGTCGAGCGCCGGATCAATCCGGAGATCTATTTTTCAGCCGAAGCGCTGGAGTGCTGCGATCACTACGTTCTGAAACAGCAGGCTGCCTGTCTGCGGGAGGCCGGGCTATCGGTCACACTGCATGCGCCCCATATGGATCTCAATCCGGGATCGCTGGATCCGTACATTCGTAATGCTACGGCCAGACGTTTTGAAGAGCTTTTCAGGGCAGCGGAACTGCTGTGTCCGAAGGTGATGGTTTTTCACCCCGGCTATGATGAGCTGCGCTATGGCGACTATCGCCAGGCCTGGCTGGATAACAGTATCGCTTTCTGGCGGCCGATGGTGGCCAGAGCCAGTGGCGTGGGCACCGTGATAGCCGTTGAAAATATCTTTGACAAGGAACCGTCGGTGCTGGCCGAACTGCTGGAGGCGATCGGTGATCCATGCTTTTGTCACTGCTTTGATGCGGGGCACTGGCACATGTTCAATACGGTCAGCATGGAGGCGTGGTTCGAACGGCTGGGGCACTTTGTGGCGGAGGCCCATATCCACGACAACCACGGAGTCAGGGATGAGCACCTTCCGCCGGGAGAGGGGACGATCGACTTCAGGCTACTCTTCAGTCTGCTGGAACAACATGCCCCGCAGGCGGTCTGGACACTGGAGGCACACACGCAGGAGCGTCTGGAACGTGCGCTGGTCAGTGTTCGCAACTATCTATAATCTTTTACGGGATGGGGGTTGATAGCCGTCCCGCCCCAAAGGAGCTGAAATGTCCGATGCAATTCTGGTAACAGGCGGCTGCGGCTATATCGGCAGTCATGTGGTGCGACAGCTGAGTGAATCCGGCCGCAGGGTAGTGGTCTATGACAATCTCTCCACTGGTTTCCGTGAAGCACTGCTGCATGGTGAAGATGTGATCGTGGCTGAATTGTCGGATCAGGCCGCGCTGGATG